>NZ_JAFEVQ010000047.1:0-16037 GCF_020882855.1 Curtobacterium sp. GD1
GTGTCGGGGGTCGGGTCGGTCGCAAGGCGGGCGTGGGTCTCGACGTCGAAGCGGTCGTCGCCGTAGCGGAGCTTCTCGCGTTCCACTCCCTCGGCGCGGAACCCCGCCCGGGTCGCGACCGCGCACGACGCCGGGTTGTTCGTGCGGTGCCCGAGTTCGAGGCGGTGCAGGCCGAGGGCGAAGGCGTCCTCGGCGGCGGCGGCGAGTGCGCAGGTCGCCAGGCCCCGGCCGCGGGCCTCCGGTGTGAGCCAGTAGGAGACCCAGGCGGTGCCGTGGGTGTGCTCGATGGCCGTCACCCCGACGCAGCCGACGACGCGGGCCCCGGCGCCGCCCGACCCGGCGCCGTCCGACCCGGCGCGCCCGTCCGCCACGTCAGCGACGTCCGCGACGTCCGCGACGATCGCCCAGTACCGGGCGTGCCCGTCGAACCGGTACGTCGCCCCGATGAACGCCTCCGCCGCCGCGACGTCGTCGAACCGCACGCCACCGAACTGGCGCGCGAGCTCCGGGTCCGCCGACGCCGCCAGCAGCACCGGCGCGTCGGACGGCCGCCACGGGCGCACGGAGGCCGGCACCGTCACGCGCCCTGGAACGGGTTCGTCCACCGCCACCAGACGCCCGGGTCGTCGATCGGCCGCTCGAGCACGAGTGGCACCGTCACCGGGTCGTGGTCCGTGATGGTGAACCGCACCGTGCCGACGCGCTCCCCCTTCGTGCCGAGGGTGATCTGTTCGAGCTTCGTCCTCGCGGACACCTTCGTCCTGCCCCACACGAGCACCTCGGCCGCGGACCGCGACACCGCGTCCGCCTCGTCCTGCCACGGTGTCGAGAACGTGCCGAAGGTCTGCCCGGCGTGGGCGAGCGTGACGACCTGGAAGTTGTCGGCGACCGACCGGAGCAGCCGCTGGACGTCGATGTCGAGCGAGTCGTGGTCGACGCCGCCGAGCATCGCGCCGACGACCGTGACCTCCTTGCCACCGCGCTCGTACGTCGCCGCGAAGAGCAGGCACGCGCCGGCCTCGTCGAGCGTGCCGGTCTTGATGCCCTCGACACCGTCGAGTCCGAGGAGCTTGTTCGAGTTCTCGATCGCGCCGGCGCCGGGTACCGTGACCTGCTTCGTGCCGACGACCTCCTTCACCACCGGGTTCGCGAGGGCGAGCTGCCCGAGTTCGACGAGGTCGGTGGCCGTCGAGGTGTTGTGCGCGTCGAGGCCGGTCGGCTCCTCGATCGTGGTGTGGTCGAGTCCGTGCTCGTCGAGCCACTCGTCCGCTGCCTGGCGGTAGGCGTCCATCGAGCCGAAGGCCCAGAGCGCCAGCGACCCGGCGTAGTTGTTCGCCGACTTCATGAGCATGACCTGGAGCGTCTGGTACTCCGACAGCTGGAGGCCGGCGGGCATCGGCGCGACCTCGCCGTTCACCGCGAGGTACTTCGCGTACAGCGCCTGCATCCCGGGGCTGAAGGTGATCGTCGGGCCGGACTCCCCCGGCTGCAGCGGCTTCTCGTCGAGCACGACGAGCGCCGTGACGACCTTCGAGATGCTCGCGATCGACCGGGGCTTCGTGTCCCCGCTCGTGCGCAGGCTCTCGGGGAAATCGGTGGCCTCGACCGCGGTGGCGCCGTAGCCGGGGAACGTCAGGTCCGGCACCGACGACGTGGGCGCGGAGTACGTCGTGGTCGAGGCGCTCGCCGGGGCGAACGGCACGACCGCTGCGGCCACGAGGTAGCCGACCGCCAGCACGAGCACGGCGACGACCGAGATGGTCACCGGCCTCCGGACGGCGGAACGGGGGCGGCGGACGACTCGTGACACGGGAACCGAGCGTACCGGGGGCGGGTACCCCGTGGCTGCGAGGACGCGCTAGGCGCGCGTCGGTGCGGGGTCGGACTGGAGGCGCGGCTCGCCCCCGACGGCAGCCGTCGCGTCCGACGGTACGCCGGCCCCACCGCCGTCGGGTCCCGTCGGGCGCGCGAAGGTCCACCTCCGCGACAGGTACGCGAAGACGGGGCCGGCGGCGTTCATCACCACGACGGACACCCACGCTGCCCACACGTTGCCCGGTGCGAAGCCGAAGCCGCCGAAGTACGTCGCGAAGAAGGACGCGAACCCGAGGAACATCCCGGGGACCAGCGCGAACGCACGGACCCGGCCGGTGCACATCAGCGCGGTGTTGCACACGAGGATCACGACGCCGAGCACCACGTTCCGGGCGAACTGCCCGTCGCCGAGGAGCGTGCCGATCCGCTGGTCGACGAGCACGATGACGAGGGCGAACGTCGACCCCACCGGCATCGTCGCCCAGAGCCGGGTGGCGTTCCGGAGCGTGGGCTTCGGCCCGAGCAGGAACATCCCCGCCCAGCTGATGAAGATCGCCCAGGTGGGCAGGTTCAGCGCGGTGCCCCCGATGAACGCGGTGGCGCCGGCCAGGACGGAGGCGACGATCTCGTGCGGGATCCGTTCACGCATTGCTGAGCTCCTTCGATCGGGTGGTGCCGGTGGTGAGGACGGTGGTGCGGGTGGTCTCGGCGACGACGCGGCCGCGCTTCACGACGAGGGCGCGGTCCGGGCGGTCGAGCAGCACGCCCGCCGGGTCGATGGTGGAGAGCAGCACGAGGTCGGCGTCGGCGCCGGCACGGATGCCGTAGGTCTCGGCGATCCCGACGACCCGTGCAGCCGAGGTCGTCGCCATGTCGAGGACGCGGGCGAGGTCCTCCGGCCCGGACAGGTGCCCGACCTGCGCGAGCAGCAGCCCGATGTCGAGCAGGTCGGCGTTGCCGAACGGTGTGAAGGCGTTCCGCACGTTGTTCGACGAGTACGCGCTCGTGACGCCCGCGGCCCAGAGGTCGCGGACCGGGACGACACCGCGGCGGACGTCGTGGTCGTCGGCGCGACCGCCGAGGTGCAGGTCGGTCGCCGGCAGCGGGACGACCGCGACCCCCGCCTCGGCGAGCCGCGCGAACAGGTCGGCCCGCTCGGTCGAGGGCAGGCTCGCGGATGAGGTCACGTGCCCGAGCGCGACCCGGCCCTGCATCCCGCGGCGGACGACGGCGTCGGCGATGACCCGCGCGAGGGCGAACCGCGGGTCGCTCGTGTCGTCGGCGAAGTCGGCGTGCAGGTCCGCCGGCACGTCGAACTCCTCGGCGAGGTCGAGGACGGTCTCGACGTGCTCGTGGCACTCGGCGAGGGTCCGCTCGTTGTACGTGCAGCCGCCGATCACGTCCGCGCCCGCACCGAGCGCCTCGCGCAGCAGTGCGAGGGTCCCCGGCGCCTTCGCGATGCCCTCCTGCGGGAACGCGACGATCTGCAGGTCGAGGGCGTCGCGGTACTCGTCGCGGAGCCCCAGCAGGACCTCGACGCCGGTCAACCCGACGATCGGGTCGACGTCGGGATGTGCGCGGACCAGCGTCGTGCCGTTCGTGATCGCCTGGTCGAGCAGGGTGCGCGCGCGGTCCCGGACCGAGCCGTGCGTGAACCCGCGCTTGAGCTCCCCGGTGACGGCGATCGCCCCGGCGAGCGTCCCGTCCGGGTTCGGACGTTCCCGGTCGAGCAGGGCCTTGTCGACGTGCAGGTGCGACTCGACGAACCCGGGCACGACCACGCGGCCGGCGCAGTCGACGACCCGGGTGGCCGGGTCGCCGGGGACGGTGCCGACGGCGGCGGTGACCGCGGTGATCGTGCCGTGTTCGACGACGACGTCGACGAGGCCCGGCTCGTCGACCAGGCGGGCGTTGCGGAGGACCAGGTCCACGACGGACCCCTCTTCTTCATCGGTGGTCGGTTGACGCCACCCACCATTCGCCCGTCGTGTTTCCGGCTCCGTCGCAGCGTGTGACGGGCGTGTAAAAGTTGGTCGTACCAATGAGCCAAGCAGACCAATGGACCCTAGGCTCCTGCCCATGCAACGAGGACGCACCCTGAGCGCCGCCACCGCCGCGCACCTCGCGCGCCTGGTGCTCGAGGATCTCGCTCCGGGCGACAAGCTGCCCCCGGAACGGACCCTGGCCGAGGACCTCGCCGTGTCGCGCACGACCGTCCGCGAGGCCATGCAGGAACTCGAACGCCGACGCCTCGTGTCCCGGACGCCCGGTCGCGGGACGGTCGTGCTCCCCCGGTCCGAGGAGGCCACCGCGCTCCTCGAACGCCAGACCGGTGTCGGGCACGCCGAGGACCTCGCGCACCGGGCCGAGAACGTCGCCGAGTTCCGGGCCGTCGTCGAGCCACAGGTCGCCGCGCTCGCCGCAGCCCGTGCCGGCGAGGCCGACCTGCTCGCGCTCGAACGGATCCTGCAGGCCACGCACGCCGGCCTCAGCCCCGAGGAGTCCCTCGCGCAGGACGTCGCGTTCCACGTGCAGGTCGCCCGGGCCTCCGGCAACCCACTCCTGGTCTCCCTGTGCGAGCTCAGCAGCGGCTGGGTGCAGGACGTCCGCGCCCGGTCCCACAGCACGAGCGAGGGCCGCCGGTCGTCGTTCGTGTGGCACGAGCAGATCCTCGACTGCATCCGCCGACACGACGAGGCGGCCGCCCGCACGGCGATGACCGACCACCTCGCCGACGTCGCCCACCTCGTCGAACGGAAGGCCGACCGATGACGACCCCCACGATCCCGACCCTCCAGCCCGGAACGGGACCGGTCCGCGCCGACCGGTACCTGCCGGTTGACCCGGACACCGTCCTCTGGGGGCGGCTGCCGAACGCCGACGACCGACCGGCGATCACCGTCGTGCCGGGCGAGTCGGTGACGATCGACACCGTCAGCCACGAGGGGATCCTCCCCGACCAGGGCAGTGACCCACGTGCCTTCTTCGCCACGCACGGCGTCGCACCGGAGCACGTGCTCGACGACGCCGTCGCGATCGCCCGGACCGGACGCCGCGACCCCGAGGCAGACGGACCGCACGTCGTGTCCGGGCCCGTCGGGGTCGCGGGCGCACGACCGGGGGACGTCCTCACCATGACCGTCGTCGAGACGCTCCCCCGCGTGCACTACGGCGTCGTGTCGAACCGCCACGGCCGGGGCGCGCTGCACGGCGAGTACCCCGTCGACGGCACGACCGTGAGCGTCTTCGTCGACGTCGTCGACTCCCCCGCCGGACTCCGCGGCCGCATCCCCCTGACGCCCGCGCGCGAACGGTTCGCCCGGTTCCCGCTCGCCCCGTTCCTCGGGATCATGGGCGTCGCGACCCCCGGGGAGCGCCGGCACTCGGTCCCGCCGGGCCGCCACGGTGGGAACATCGACGTGAACCTCCTGCAGGTGGGCACGCAGCTGCACCTGCCCGTCCTCGTGCCCGGTGCGCTCGCGTACGTCGGCGACCCGCACTTCGCGCAGGGCGACGGCGAGGTGGCGCTCACCGCGATGGAGGCCTCGCTCCGCGCGACGGTCCGGTTCGACCTGACACCGGCCGACGAGGCCGCGAGCCGGTTCGGCGACCTCGTGTGGCCGGTCGCCGAGACCCAGGAGTACCTCGTCCCCACCGGGATGGACCCCGACCTCGACGAGGCCGTCCGGGAGTGCGTCCGGCACGCCGTCGCGATCCTCGGTGCGCGCTGGGGGATGGAGCCGCACCTGGCGTACGCCTACCTCTCCGCCGCGACCGACTTCGACATCTCGCAGGTGGTCGACCTCGTCACCGGTGTCCACGCCCGCATCCGCAAGGCCGACTTCGAGGAGCCCGCCCGATGACCACGCACCCCGACGCTCCCGAGGGTCTCCTCGAGGCACTCGACGCGTACGAGGCCGCCCTGCTGACGAACGACCTCGACGCCCTCGACGACGCGTTCGTCGACGCACCCGGCACGATGCGCGGCGACGACCGCGGGCTGCTCGTCGGCCACGACGCGATCAGCGCCTTCCGCGGAGCACGCGGCGGGGTCGCGACCAGGACGTTGACGCGGGTCGAGGTCCGGCCCCTCGCCGAGGACCTCGCCCTCGTCGTGTCGGTGTCCCGGTTCGCCGCCGGCGGCCACGGCCTCCAGACCCAGCTGTGGCGCCGCACGACCGCGCACGACGACACCGGCCCCGTCGTGCGCTGGCGCATCGAGGCAGCACACGTGACC
This sequence comes from Curtobacterium sp. GD1, assembly GCF_020882855.1. Classification (NCBI taxonomy): domain Bacteria; kingdom Bacillati; phylum Actinomycetota; class Actinomycetes; order Micrococcales; family Microbacteriaceae; genus Curtobacterium; species Curtobacterium sp. GD1. The sequence goes on from NZ_JAFEVQ010000047.1 coordinate 6,053, forward strand.
GGCCGCCCCCGCGCCTTCGACCCGACCGTCTGGCGGGCCGTCGGCGACCCGCTCGTCGCACCCAGCGCCTCCGGGCCGCTCGACGGGCGCACCGTCGCGGTCAAGGACCTCTACGCCGTGCCCGGCCAACCCGTCGGTGCCGGCAACCCCACCTTCCTGCGCGAGGCGCGCGTCGAGACGGCCGCGGCACCGGCGGTCGCGGCGCTCCTCGCCGCCGGTGCGGCGATCCGCGGGATCGCGCGCACCGACGAGTTCGCGTACAACCTCACCGGACGGAACGAGCACCACGGCACACCGCCGAACGCCGCGGACCCGACGCGGCTGCCAGGAGGCTCGTCCAGCGGCTCCGCGTCGGCCGTCGGTCTCGGGACGGCCGACATCGGGATCGGCACGGACACCGCCGGGTCCGTCCGGGTCCCCGCCTCGTACCAGGGGCTCTGGGGCCTCCGGACGACCCACGGCACGGTCCCCCGCGACGGTCTGCTCCCCCTCGCACCGTCCTTCGACACCGTGGGGTGGCTCACCCGCGACGCCGAGACGCTCCTCGCCGCGTTCGACGCCACCGTGCCCGACCCCGGTCCGGCCCCGGCACCGACGCCCCTCGTCGTCCCGGAGGACCTGCTCGCCCTGGTCGACCCCGACACCGCCGCGGTGTTCTCCGCGTTCACCCGGTCCCTCGAGGACGAACCCGACCGGGTCCGGCTCGCGGACCTCGGCGTCCCCGCCCCCGAGGAGCTCCGCGAACTGCTCCGCCTCGTGCAGGCCGCCGAGGCCGTCGCCGCCCACGGAGCCTGGATCGCCGAACACCCCGGCGCGTTGAGCACCGTCGTCGGGGACCGGTTCGCAGCAGCCGCGGCGAACGACCCCGCCGCCACCGCCGACGCGGTCCAGCGCCTCGACGTCGTCCGGCACACCATCCGCCGGGCGCTGGTCGGCCGGACCCTCGCGTTCCCGACCGTGCCGGGCCCCGCGCCGCTCGTGTCCGCCGACGCCGCCGCACTCGAGCGCACGAGGACCGCGACGACGGGGATGACGAGCCTCGCGAGCGTGGGCGGCCTCCCCGCGGTGAGCGCCCCCGCCCTCACCGTCGACGACGCCCCGGTCGGCGTGTGCCTGGTCGGCGCGGTCGGCACCGACCGGGACCTGGTGCGCCGTGCACGAGACCTGACGACCCGCTGAGGCGATCCGGACGACGGAGGCGACCCGCGCCTCCCGGCCCCTCAGGCCCGCGCGGAAGCGAGCCGCTGCGCGTGCGTGACCGCCCAGAGGCCGACGGCGCTCGCCGCGGCGACGTTCAACGAGTCGACGCCGTGCGCCATCGGGATCCGCACGGTGGTGTCGGCGGACGCGATCGCCGCCGGCGTGAGGCCCTGCCCCTCGGTGCCCATCACGAGCGCCACGCGGTCCGGGACGTCCGCGACGAACGCGTCGAGGTCCACCGAGCGGTCCGTCAGGGCCATCGCGGCGAGGTGGAAGCCCTGCGCTCGGAGCTCCTCGCCGGCGGCCGGCCAGTCGCCGATGCGGGTCCACGGCACCTGCAGCACCGTGCCCATGCTGACGCGGACGCTGCGCCGGTAGAGCGGGTCGGCGCAGCGGGGGCTGACCAGGACGGCGTCGGCCCCGAGGCCGGCGACGCTCCGGAACACGGCGCCGACGTTGGTGTGGTCGACGATGTCCTCGAGCACCACCACGACCTTGGCGTCGCGCACCACGTCCGCGACGCTCGGCAGCTCCGGGCGGTGCATCGCGGCGATGGCGCCGCGGTGCATCCGGAAGCCGGTGAGGTCCTCGAGCAGGTCGTCGGGGCCGACGAACACGGGGCCGTCGTGGTCCGCGACGACCGGGAGCACGCTGTCGAGCCACTTCTCCTGGACCAGCACGCTCCGCGGGACGTGCCCGGCGCGGACCGCCCGCTCGATGACCGTGTTCGACTCGGCGATGTACAGGCCGCCCTCCGGCTCGGACACGCGCCGCAGGGCGACGTCGGTGAGCCTGGCGAAGTCGTCGAGGCGGGGGTCGTCGAGGGAGTCGATGCGGACGGCGTGCACGGGGCTCGTTTCGGGGTCGGTGTGGGGGCCGGTGGCGGCGGGGCACGGCCTGGCGTCGTCCACGGGAAGTGACCGGGGCGGTCGGCTGTTGAGGGTACCGTGAACACGATGGCGACGAGCGAACCGACCAGCCCCGCGAGCGCGACCGCGTCCGCGCACGCCCTCGACCGCGCCGTCGAGCTCCTCGCCGGCAAGCGCATCGCCGTGCTCTCCGGCGCCGGGCTCAGCACGGACTCCGGCATCCCCGACTACCGGGGCGCCGGCCGCATCGTCCGGAAGCCGATGACCTTCCAGGAGTTCCGCGCCGACCCCGCCAAGCGGCAGCGCTACTGGGCCGGCTCGCACCTCGGCTGGCGCACCTTCGCCTCGGCCCGTCCGAACGCCGGGCACCAGGCCCTCGCGGCACTCGAACGCGACGGCATCGTCACGGGGGTCGTCACGCAGAACGTCGACGGACTGCACCTCCGCTCCGGATCCCGTCGGGTCGTCGAGATCCACGGGTCGATGGACCGTGCCGTCTGCCTCACCTGCGGGCAGGTGTTCTCGCGCGCCGACCTCGCGACCGTGCTCGACCGGGACAACCCGTGGATCGACGAGCCCGGGTCGGTGCAGCTCCAGCCCGACGGCGACGTCGAGATCACCGACGTCGAGCGCTTCCGGGTGCCGGACTGCTCGGTGTGCGGCGGGGTGCTGAAGCCCGACGTGGTGTTCTTCGGCGAGTTCGTCCCGGCCGAGAAGTTCCGCGAGGCCGTCTCCATCGTCGCCGAGGCCGACGCGCTCCTGGTCGTCGGCTCGTCCCTCACCGTGAACTCCGGCGTCCGGCTCGTCGACCACGCCGCACGACGCAAGCACCCCGTGGTCATCGTGAACCGCGGCACGACCCGCAGCGACCCCCGGGCAGCGGTCAAGATCGACGCCGGCACGACCGAGACGCTCGAAGCCCTGGCGGCACGGCTGCGATGAGGTGCCGCGCCGCGTCTGGGACGAGGTGCCGCGCCGCGTCTGCGACGAGGTGCCGCGCCGCGTCTGCGACGAGGTGCCGCGCCGCGTCTGGGATGATCGTGCGGTGACGACGCTCCTGTACCTGGTCCGGCACGGCGAGACCGACTGGAACGCCGAACGGCGCATCCAGGGCTCGACGGACATCCCCCTGAACGACACCGGACGCCGACAGGCCCGCTCCACCGCGACCCTGCTCGACCGCCGGCGGTTCGACGCCGTCGTCGCGTCGCCGATGTCCCGGGCGTTCGAGACCGGATCGATCATCGCGGACCACCTCGGTCTCGCAGCACCCGCCACGTACCCAGGGTTGGCCGAACGCTCCTACGGCGAGGCCGAGGGGCTGACCGACGACGAGGTCCGCGAGCGCTACCCGCACGACGACATCCCCGGCCGCGAGTCCCGCAGCGCGTTGCTCGACCGCGTCACCGAGACACTCGCCGAGATCGCGGTCCGGTACGACGCCGGCAGCGTCGTCGTCGCGACCCACGGCGCCGTGATCCGCAGCATCGTCAACGCCGCCGCCCCCGGCACCGCCGACCGGCACAGCACCCCGATCCGGAACGGGTCCGTGCACTCGTTCCGGTGGGACCCCGACCGCTTCCACGCCGAGCTCGTGCGGTTCGACGACCCGATCGACGGGGTCTCGGACGGGCCCGGCCGGTACGCCTTCGAGTACCAGAACCCGCTCGAGCGCCGCGGGTAGCGCCGCGGGTTGCCGCCGGGGAGCCGTCGCGCGCTGTCGGTGGTGTCGTACTAGGCTCCGATGCACTCGCAGACCCGAGCGTGTGAGGGGGCTGACATGACCGTCGACGGACCCGGTGGCGGGGGCGCTCGGCCCGGCTGGCCGCAGTCGCCCGATCCGGACGACCTCGATCGCGCCTTCGGCCCGGGCACGGCATCCGTGCCGGTGCGGACCCCGCGGCAGCGTGTCCGACGCAGCGCCCTGGTCGGTGTGGGCGTGATCATCGCTGCCGGTGTGCTCGCCGTCGTGCTCGTCACCATCATCGGCAGCGTGCAGAACGGCGTCGGCGGGGTGTTCCCCCGCCCCGATGCCGCGCTCGACCGGTTCGGCAGCGCCGCGCGGGAAGTCGACGGTGTCGAGGGCGTGCGCGACTCGGAACCGAAGAAGACCTCGTTCGCGAGCTACGACGTCGAGTCGACCGTCTCGGTGTCGCCGACGCTCTCGGACGAGGAACGGACCGCGGTCGTCGACGACCTGCGCGCCGCAGCGAAGGCTGCGAGCGGCAACGGCGTCCGGGTGTTCGCCGTGGCGGACCTCGGTGCGCTCGAGATCGGGGTCTCTCCGGACGAGCGGACCACGGAACAGCGTCTGACGCTCGCCCGGCAGCTCGACGCGATCGGCGGTGTCTCGGGCGTGCGGTGCTCCTGGAACGACGGCGGCCCGTCGGACGAGCCGGCCGACCAGGCGATCACGGTCGAGACGATCGGGCGCGGGGCTGCCCTCGACGCCGTGGTGGCGAAGGCGACGCAGGAGGCGCAGGCGGTGTTCCCGGGGGCCACGGTGTCGGCGGAGCGGCCGTCGTCCTGAGGCGGGTCGGTGCGCGCGACCGGCGACCGAAGCCTGCTGGCTCGGGCCGGCCTACTGCCCGGGGGTGGCCCCGCGGGCCGCGACCGCCTGCTCCACCGCGCGGACGACCTGCTCCGCCGAGGTCTCCCACCGGAACCGCCCGGCCTGCACGACCGATGCCCGCGAGGCATCGTCCCACCGTGCCTCGAGCCGGCGCACCGCAGCCGCGACGGCCGACGGCGACGACGGGTCGAAGTACTCCGCGACGTCCCCGCCGATCTCGCGGAAGATCGGGATGTCACTGACGACCACCGGCGTCCCGACGCCCATCGCCTCGACGAGCGGGATGCCGAAGCCCTCGTCGTACGACGCCGTCGCGAGGGCCGTCGCCGACCGCAGCACCGACAGGTACTCGTCGTCGGAGGCGCCGTCGTGGAACACGATCGACCCCGCCGGCGCGAGCCGTTCGAGCCGCGCTCGATCGGCGGCGGACACGCGGGACATGCAGTGCAGCACCCAGTCCGCGCCGAGCAGCGGCATCGCGGCGGCCAGGGTCTCGACGTTCTTGTACGGCATGAACGAGCCCATGTACACGAGGGACTTCTCGCGCGGACCGCCCTCGGGCCGAGGGGTCGCGGGGTCGGCGGCGTTGTACGCGACGGTGACGGGGCGCTTCGTCAGCCGGTGCTCGGCGATGAGGCCGGCGGTCGTCTCGGACACCGTCACGACCCCGTCGGCGCCGTTCAGGAGCAGGCGCTGCGGCACCCAGCTGAGGTGGAAGGCACGCCAGCCGAGGCGGAGGGGCCACGAGAACTCCCGCGGGGGCGTCCGGTTCCGGTAGTAGATCAGGTCGTGGAGGGTCAGCACGAGGGCGTACTGCCGACCGCGGGACCCCATGGTCTGCATGGGCGAGAAGACGGCGTCGAGCCCGAGGCGGTTGACCTTCCGCGCGACGAGGGGCTCCCCCGGCTCGGTCGGCGCGGGCAGGAGTTCCCACGGCAGGTCGGACGGCAGCGACTCGAGCTGCCGCTCGTCGTGCACGAGCAGGGTGTAGTCGTGTCGCTCGGGCAGGTGGGCGACGACGCCGGCCGTGAAGCGGCTGATGCCGTCGTGGCGGCCGATGCGGACGTAGCGGCAGTCGATCCCGATGCGCAGGCGGGTCACGACGCGGCACCGTCGGCCGGCGGGGTCGGCGTCGCCCTCGGCTTCGGTGTCTCCTTCGGGGCACGCTTGGACCCCGGCTGTGCTCCCTTGCGGGCGCGCTTCGGGGCGTCCGCCATCCGTCGCAGCACCGCGGACGCAGCGGCGCCGGGCGTCTCGTAGTGCACGAGGTGCCCGACGTGCGGCACGACGACCAGCTCGGCGTCCGCGAGGCGTGCGGCCAGGGCACGCTGCTCGGGCACCGCCGTGATGTCATCGCGCTCGGCCGCGATCATCAGCACCGGCACGGTGATGCGATCGGCGTACTCGGCGACGTCGTGCGTGACCGAGGTGCGGAACGCCTCGAGCACGCTCGTGCGGTTCGCGAACGCCGAGAAGTACCGGTCGTGCTGGTCGTGCACCCAGCGCCGGAGGTCACGGTCGTGCGACTTGAGCATCGCCAGGCTCATCACGCGCACGATCGCCGGGTTGCGGAGCAGTCCGAGCCCGAGCGGCTTCGGCAGCACGGCGCCGGCACGGTAGTACCCGATCGCGATCGCCGTGCCGACCGCACGCGGACCCTGCAGCGCCGGGGCGGCGATCGGGTTCACGAGCACGAGCAACCGCGTCGCGAGGCCGGCGGCGACCGTGGCGGCCACGACGATCGACCCGAACGAGTGCCCGAGCACCACGGTGTCCGCACCGAGGCCGAGCGCCGCGTGGAAGCCGCGCAGCCACGCGACGTAGGAGTCGATGTCGGACACGGGCAGCGGATCGGAGATGCCGAAGCCGGGCAGGTCCGGCACGATCACCCGGACCCCGTCGAGGTGCGCCGCGATCGTCTCGAGGCCGTGGTGGTCGCCACGGAACCCGTGCACGGCGAGGACCGTCTGGGTCGCGTCGGACGGGCCGTACTCCCAGAAGTGGGTGGTGCGGCCGTCGACCTGCACGGAGCGGTGGACGACCGGGGTGGCGGCCATCAGCGACTGGTACGGGGAGAGCACGGGCGGTTGCATCCCCGTCAGTCTACGAACGCGCGCCGGTGCGCCGACGTCACCCACGCTGGAGGGTGGACGACTCGCAGCCGCGACGTGCCTGTGGAGGACGACCCGCGCCTCCAGGCCGTGCATTCTCCGGACAACTCCATGCACCGCGGCCTAGCGTGTCCATGGTGACGTTCACCGCCCCGATCCAGCTCCCCGGCCTGACACTGGACCCGCAGTGGTACAAGCGCTCGGTCTTCTACGAGTGCATGATCCGCTCGTTCGTCGACTCGAACGGCGACGGCATCGGGGACATCCAGGGCGTGATCGGCAAGCTCGACTACCTGCAGTGGCTCGGGGTCGACGCCCTCTGGCTGCCGCCGTTCTTCCAGTCGCCGATGCGCGACGGCGGGTACGACATCGCCGACTACAAGGCGATCCTCCCGGAGTTCGGCACCCTCGACGACTTCCGCGAACTCGTCACCAAGTCGCACGAACGCAACATGCGCATCGTCATCGACATGGTGATCAACCACACCAGCGACCAGCACGAGTGGTTCCAGCAGTCCCGCGAGGACCCGGACGGCCCCTACGGCGACTTCTACGTCTGGCGCGACACGGACACCGACTACGAGAACATCCGCATCATCTTCGTGGACACCGAGGAGTCGAACTGGACCTTCGACCCGGTCCGCCGCCAGTTCTTCTTCCACCGGTTCTTCTCGCACCAGCCCGACCTCAACTTCGAGAACCCGGCCGTCGTCGAGGCCGTGTACGACGTCGTGCGGCACTGGCTGGACCTCGGCGTGGACGGGCTCCGGCTCGACGCGATCCCGTACCTGTTCGAGTCGGAGGAGGGCAACGGCGAGGGCGAACCCGAGACGCACGAGTTCATCAAGAAGCTCCGCGCGATGGTGGACGACGAGTACCCCGGGCGCGTCCTGCTCGCCGAGGCGAACCAGTGGCCGCGCGAGACCGCCGCCTTCTTCGGCACCGACGAGGAGCCCGAGTGCCACATGGCGTTCGACTTCCCGGTGATGCCGCGCATCTTCTACTCGCTCCGCGCGCAGCACGCCGCCGAGCTCAAGGCGATCCTGTCCGAGACGCTCGACGTGCCGGCCTCCGCTGCGTGGGGTGTCTTCCTCCGCAACCACGACGAGCTCACGCTGGAGATGGTCAGCGAGGAGTACCGGCAGGCCATGTACGGCTGGTACGGCTACGACCCGCGGATGCGCTCGAACATCGGCATCCGGCGACGCCTCGCTCCCCTGCTCGACAACTCCCGCGCCGAGCTCGAACTCATCCACGCCCTGCTGTTCTCCCTCCCGGGGTCGCCGTTCCTCTACTACGGCGACGAGATCGGGATGGGCGACAACATCTGGCTGCCGGACCGCGACTCCTCGCGCACGCCGATGCAGTGGACGCCGGACCGCAACGCCGGCTTCTCCACCGCGGACCCGGGCAAGCTGTACCTGCCCGTCGTCCAGTCCCTCGTGTACAACTACGCGCAGGTCAACGTCGAGGCGCAGCTCGCCCAGTCCCGATCGCTGCTGCACTGGGTCCGCAACGTGATCCACGTGCGGAAGGCGCACCCGGTGTTCGGGCTCGGGACGCTGGCCGTGCAGGACACCTCGAACGACTCCGTGCTCGCGTTCGTCCGGTCGTGGGAGGGCTCCGGCTCCGGCCACCAGTTCGGCCCCTCCGCCGAGGACGTCCTCTGCGTCTTCTCCTTCGCCACCAACCCGACGTCGGTCACCATCTCCGCGCCGGAGTACGCCGGGAGGCCGTTGTACGACCTCTTCGGCGGCGGCTCGTTCCCGTCGTTCGACGCGGAGGGCCAGGTCACGCTGACGATGGGGACACAGTCGTTCTACTGGCTGCACGTGGGTGCGCCGGTCGGGTAGCGGCGTCCTGGAGGCGCGGCTCGGCCCCGGTGGGCCGGTCGCGTCCTCGTCTGGTCGCGTCGCGCCCGGTGGGCGGGTCGCGTCGCGCCCGGTGGGCGGGTCGCGTCTCGGCGTGTCGGTGCGTCCGGTTAGCCTGACCGCGTGACGTTCCCCACAGCGCAGCTCGACTCCCCCGCTCCGGCCCAGGACCTCTCGGGTCGGCCCTGGTGGCACGCACTCGGCGTGTTCGACCTCGAGACCACCGGCGTCGACGTCGAGACCGCCCGGATCGTCACCGCCCACGTCGGCCTGATCGACATGACCGGTCGCTCCATCGTCGAGGGCGCCTGGCTCGCCGACCCCGGTGTCGAGATCCCCGAGGGCGCCGCCGCCGTCCACGGCATCACGACCGAGCGCGCTCGCGCCGACGGCCGCCCCGCAGCTGAGGTCGTCGCCGAGATCATCGCCGCGGTCGAGGCCGTCTTCGCTCGAGGCATCCCGCTCGTCATCTACAACGCCCCGTACGACCTCACCGTCCTCGACCGCGAGGCCAAGCGCCACGGAATCGCCTCTCCGGTCATCGGGAACGTCGTCGACCCGCTCGTGATCGACAAGGCGCTCGACACCTACCGCAAGGGCAAGCGCACGCTCGAGGCCGCGTCGGAGCTCTACGGCGTCACCCTCTCCGATGCGCACGACGCCGGAGCCGATGCCATCGCGGCCGGGCGTGTCGCGCAGGCCATCGCGGCGAAGTACCCCGAGGAGCTCGGCGTCTCCGCCGAGGAGCTCCACCGCAAGCAGGTCGGCTGGTGCGCCGAGCAGGCGTCCTCGTTCCAGGACTACATGCGGAAGAAGCGCGACCCGGCCTTCACCGCCGACGGCCGCTGGCCCCACCGCAACGCCGGCTGAGGCACCGCCGGCCTGGCGTCGAACCACGCTTCCGACGCCGAACCACGCCCGTCGCCTGCCTTCGAACCACGAATCCGACGTGGAACCACGCCGCTCGCCCGGTTCCACGTCGGATCCGTGGTTCGACGCGCGCACCGGCCGGCCCGCTCGCGCGCCGCACCGACGCCCGCGCCGCTCCCGCACGGCGCTCACGCACGGAGTCCCGCTCCGCCCCCAAGCTGCCGCCCAACCAAAGTCCGCCCGAACCGCGCCATCGCACGGCGCGAATGCACTTACGTTGTGCGCCGGCAATCCGCACCGCCCGCGTCACCACGGCCGACCCTGACCGCGCCGCCTCGGCCGAGCGCGACGTCGAACCACGCTTCCGACGTCGAACCACGCTTCCGACGTCGAACCACGCCGCTAGCCTGGTTCGACGTCGGTTCCGTGGTTCGAACCGTCGCCGCAACGCCGGCCGCAACGCGCACCGCCCGCCCGCCAGCCCGCCAGCCC
>NZ_JAFEVQ010000048.1:0-15869 GCF_020882855.1 Curtobacterium sp. GD1
CACCGCGCCGCGCCGCGGTGCGCGCGGCCGCGCCGCGCGCGGCCGCGCGGCGCGGCGGTGGGCGCGCGGCGCACAGCGAAAGTCCATCGGAACCACGCGACGACGTGGTTCGGAGGGACTTTGGTTGTGCGGGAGCAGATCGCGCCGGTGCACGAGGGGGCGCGCGCAGCGCGCAGCGCGCAGCGCGCAGCGCTCAGCGCTCAGCGCGCCTCGGGCTCGCCCGACACGATCGCGCGCAGCCAGTCGCGCGCCTCGACGAACGCGACGTCCGAGTAGCGCGCGGGCACCTCGGGCCGGACCCCGTCGGCCCGCGGGTACGACCCGAGGAACGTCACGCGCGGGCTGAACCGCCGCAGGCCGAGCAGTGCGTCCGCCACGCGCTCGTCCCGCACGTGCCCGTCGAGGTCGATGACGAACCGGTAGCGCCCGAGCTCGTCGCCGATCGGCCGCGAGGACAGCAACCCCATGTTGATGCCCCGCGTCGCGAACTGCTCGAGCATGTCGACCAGGGCGCCGGGGTGGTCGGCGGGCAGTTCGACGATGACGCTGGTCTTGTCGGCGCCGGTCGGCTCGGGCAGCGCCAGGGTCTTCGACACGAGCACGAACCGGGTGACCGCCGAGGCGTTGTCCCCGATGGACGAGGCCAGGACCTCGAGCGCGTAGTGGTCGGTGATCCCCGGGGGTGCGACCGCGGCGTCGGCGGTGGGGTGCTCGTCGAGCAGGGCTGCCGCGGCGGCCACGTTCGAGGACGCCGGGATGTGCCCGTGGCCGCGGACGTTCGCCTCGAGCCAGTTGTGGGTCTGGGCGTAGGCCACGGGGTGCGCGTTCACGGTCCGGACGTCGGAGAGCGCGGTGCCGGGGCGGACGACGAGCACGAAGTCGACGGGGACGAGGTACTCCCCCACGATGCGCACGCCGGGGATCCGGGCGAGGGCGTCCTGCGTCGCGCTGACCCCGCCGTCGACGCTGTTCTCGATGGCGATGACGGCACCGATCGACCGGCCGCTGACGACGTCGTCGAGGGCCTCGCCGACGTTGTTGACGCTCCGCCAGGGCTTGCCGGCCGCGGCGTCCACGAGCTTGAGCGCGGCCTCGGTGAAGGTCCCTGCGGGTCCGAGGTAGGAGTACGTGTCGGACGGCGCGGCGGACTCGGTCATGCGGCGAGCCTATTGCAACGCCCACGGCCCGCAGGCGTGCGTGACGGTGGCGTCAGTCGGTCGCCGTACCCGTCAGCCGGGCCTCACAGATGGCGGGCTCGTCGTCGTCGCGCGGGTAGGTCAGGGCGGCGAACCGCCCCTCGGGGTCGAGCCGGCTGAGGAGCGCCGCGGCGATGCCGTCGAGCTGCCCGACCTGCTCGTCGCTCAACGCGTCGATCACCACGCGACGGGCGGTCCGGACGTGGTCGGGGGCCGCGTCGACGATGGTCGCGTAGCCGGCGTCGGTCAGCCGGACGTCGGTCGCGCGCCGGTCGTCGGTCGAGGGACAGCGCGCCACGAGGCCGCGCTTCTCGAGCCGGGACACCACGTGGGACAGCCGCGGCAGCGAGGCGTTCGTCGCCGAGGCGAGCGCCGACATCCGGAGCGTCCGGGAGTCGGTCTCGGAGAGCATCGCGATGACCATGTAGTCGAAGTGCGTCAGGTCGGCGTCGCGCTGGAGCTGCTGGTCGAGCGCGGCCGGCAGCAGTTCCATGACCGCGACGAGCTTCATCCACGCGCGCAGCTGGTCGCGGGTGAGCCACGGGGTGTCGTCGGTCATGCGTCGAGTCTACCGAAAGGTTGTCGGTTCAACCAGTACTCGCGCGAACGCGTGCCGGACGACGTGCGGCGACCACGAGCACCACCACGACGACGAGCAGCAGGGCCCCCTCGACGAGGAGCAGCCGCGCGCCGTAGTCGAACGGCAGCACCGTCGGGTTCTTCTGCCCGTGCGCCTTCGCCGCGATCTCCGGCAGGACCACGAGCGCGAGGACGCTCCCGAGCACGACGACCGCCTGCACGACGACGAGCGCCCAGGCACGCAGCGTCCGCCCGGTGCGGCGCAGGAGGAGCCCCACTCCGACGACGAACGGCGACAGGATCGCGTCGTGCAGGACCACGGCCCCGAGGAGCCAGGTCGCCAGCCCCCAGATCCGGTTCGGTCGGACCGTCGTCACGAGGACGTACGCCCCGAACGCGATGACGAGCACCCCGACCACGACGAGCACGATGCGTGCGGTCCTCATGCGATCACCTCGATCTTCTCGATCCACTTGGTCTGCAGCACACCGGGTCGTCCGGGAGCGATGATCCGCGCCGGGAACCCGTGGTCGAGGTCGAGCGTCGCGCCGTTCAGCTCGAGCGCGATGAGCGTCGTCGGGTCCTCGGCGTACTCGGGGCCCATGTCCATGATGCGGTAGCCGCCGTGCCGCTCGAGGCTCGTCACCCGCACGTGCGACCCCGGCGCCGCCTGCACGGCGCCGAGCAGGTCGCGCATCCGCACGCCCTTCCAGGTCGCCATCTGGCTCCACCCCTCGACGCAGGAGATCGGGAGCTCGGCCTCGGCGGTGCCGAGCGCGACGAGCTCGGCTCGCGAGAAGGTGCGGACCACGTCGTGCCCGACGACGGTCAGGGACCAGTCGGCGGCGGTGGCGGTGGCCAGCACACCGGCGGCACGGGCCGTGCGGTTGACCGGCAGGTCGTTCGGCCCGCGGTGCCGCTGTCGGGCACCGAACACGTTGAACGGCTCGGCGAGCGTGCTCGACTGTCCGGCGGTCAACGCCACGACACCGACCGTCGCGGCGGTCACACCGGCGAAGAACCCGCGTCGGGCGATCCGCTCACGTCGACCGTCGGTCGCGTCCGGTGTGGCCCTGGAGGCGCGGCTCGCCTCCGCCGCACCGGCCTGCGGCACGCCGAGACTCGGCTCTGCGGACGCCGCTCGGGTCGCGGACGCCGAGTCCGGTCCGCCGGGACGAGTCTCGGCAGCGTCCGCCGGGACGGCCGGCTCGGCCGGCACGCCGTCGACCCAGCGGAGCACACGGCCGGTGATGCCGCGGGGGTAGGACGCGACCGCCTGCGGTGCCGGAGCCGACGTGGCGGGGTCGATCCGTGCCTCCTGGGACGGCGAGAGCAGCTCGCTCCCCGCGGCCGGGTCGACCACGAACCGGCCGTGCTCGTCGTACGAGTCCCGCTTCCGCCAGTACCGGGTGATCAGCCGGAGCTTCACGCCGATGTGCAGCACGAGCGACCCGATGAGCACGTACGCGAGCGCGTTGTGGACCTGCTTGAACGGGAACGGCCACGGGTACCACTGGTACGTGTTGAGCAGGCCCGTCGTCACCTGCACGATCGCCGACGCCACGAACACCGCGATGGACAGCCGCTCGAGCAGGTGCAGCGGCCCACGCACCGGCGGGGTCTGCACGAGTGCCGGCATGACCGTGTTGAGCTTCGCGAGCAGCAGCGGGATGATCGCGATCCCCGCGGTGATGTGCACGCCCTGCGTGAACTGGTAGAGCTGCGCGGGACGGGTCGGGAACCGCATCCACGGCAGCGGCTGCTGGAGGAAGTAGCTGTAGACGCCGGTCGCGAAGCAGACCAGGAACGCCACCCCGAGCAACCGCCCCAGGACGACCGCCGTCCGCGCGTTCCGGTTCGGCGACGCCATCGCGGATCGTGCATCCAGGAGCAGCCCGCGGACCATGGATAGCCTCGTCGCACCATGAGTGAACGACTTCGCCCCGGCCGACTCCTGCCGACCGTGCTGGCCGTGGTCGGCGTGCTCGCTCTGTCGGGCGTCATCGCCTTCGGCGTCACGCATCTGGGGTTCCTCCGGTCCGGTCATCGTTCCCCATTCGTTGCGTGGACCCTGATCGCTTGGACGGTGTTCGCGCTCGCGGTGCTCGCGCTGCGGTTCGTCCCGGCGAAGTGGATGACGTGGCTCGTGGTCGGCGGTGGCCTGGTGGTCGGGCTCGCCGCCATCGCCGGGCCGCCGAACACCAGCACCGACTCTGCTCGCTACGCCTGGGACGGCATCGTGCAGCACGCCGGGATCTCGCCGTACGCGCACACGCCGCAGTCGACCGCGTTGTCCGGTCTGCGCCCCGACTGGCTCTTCCCCGACAAGGTCGACGGCACGTGCAAGCCACTCGAACCCCGGTTCCGCGGGCTCGGCGACGGCGCGGACGGGCACTGCGTCGCGATCAACCGCCCGGACGTCGTGACGATCTACCCGCCGATGGCCCAGCTCTGGTTCGCGGCGGTGCGGGCGTTCGTGCCGGCCACCGCGCAGTACATGCCGTTCCAGGTCGCGGGGCTGCTCCTGTCGCTCGGCGTCACCCTGGGCCTGGTCGTCGTGCTCCGCAAGCTCGGACGACCGACGTGGTGGGCCGCACTGTGGGCGTGGTCCCCGCTCGTCGCGTCCGAAGCCGTCACCAACTCGCACGTCGATGCCCTCGGCGCGGCCCTGGCCACCGCCGGCGCCGTGCTCGTCGCCTTCGGCCGCCCGATCTGGGGCGGGATCGCCCTCGGCGCCGCGACCGCGACGAAGCTCATCCCCGCGATCGTGTACCCGCCACTGCTCGGTCGGTGGCGGAACTGGTGGGCGATCCCGGTCGGCATCGCGGTGTTCGGGCTGCTCTACGTGCCGTACGTGCTGACGACGGGCCTCGACGTCCTCGGCTACCTGCCCGGGTACCTGTCGGAAGAGGGCTATGAGGACGGCTCCCGGTTCGCCCTGGTCTCGCTCGTCTTCCACGGCGACGCGGCGACGCTCGTGGTCGGACTGCTCGTCCTGCTGGCGGCGTTCGTGGCGTGGCGGCTGTCCGACCCCGCGCGGCCGTGGTCCGGCGAGGTCCTCCTCATCGGCGTGACGTTCCTCGCGGTGAGCCCGCGCTACCCCTGGTACGCGCTGCTCCTCATCCCCTTCGTGGTGCTCTCCGGACGCTGGGAGTGGCTGTCGATCGGGCTCGCCATCGCCCTGCGCGGCGTCTGGCCGTCGGCGGACGCGTACCGCTGGTGGCTCGCCGCCGCGGTCGCCGTGGTCATCGTCGTCACGCTGGTGCGCACCCGGCGGTCCGACTGGGAGCGCTGGGGGCGCCGGCTCGCCTTCCGGGAACGAGCGCTCGCGATGTCATCAGGTGGAGGACCCGCCGACCCCGTACGCTGACGCTCATGGCACCCGCGACCATGCTCGGCTCCACCGGCGGCCTGCTCGACCGGTTCGGGCGGCGCGCGGTCGACCTGCGCGTGTCGCTCACCGAGCGCTGCAACCTCCGCTGCACGTACTGCATGCCGGCGGCCGGGCTGCCGTTCGCCCCCGACGACGCACTCATGACCGCGGCCGAGATCGAGCGGCTCGTCCGGCTCGCGACCGACCGCTTCGGCGTGCGCAAGGTCCGCTTCACCGGCGGTGAGCCGATGCTCCGCCACGACCTCGTCGACGTGATCGCCCGGTGCGCCGCGCTCCCCGACGCCCCGGAGCTGTCGCTCACCACGAACGCGATCGGGCTCGCCCACCGCGCGGCCGCCCTGTACGACGCCGGCCTCCGACGCGTGAACGTGTCGCTCGACACCGTCGATCCGGACGTCTTCACCACCGTGACCCGGCGCCCGTTCCTCGACAAGGTCATCGCCGGGCTCGAGGCCGCCCGGGCAGCGGGGCTCGCGATCAAGGTCAACGCGGTGCTGCTGCGCGGCGTGAACGACCACCTGGCGCCGGACCTCATGCGGTGGTGCCTCGACCGCGGCTACGAGCTCCGGTTCATCGAGCAGATGCCGCTCGACCCCGATCACGCCTGGGACCGCACGTCGATGGTGACCGCGGCCGAGACCCGGGCGATGCTGTCCGAGTCGTTCGCCCTGGTGCCGGACGAGGCGCCCCGCGACGGCGCCCCGGCCGAGCGCTTCCGGGTGCTCGCGCGGACGGCCGACGGCGGCGTCGGTGCGGAGCTCGGCACGATCGGCATCATCGCGAGCATCACCGAGTCGTTCTGCGCCGACTGCACCCGCACCCGTCTGACGGCCGACGGCAACGTCCGCAGCTGCCTCTTCTCGGACGACGAGACCGACGTGCTCGGCCCGATGCGCAAGGGTGCCTCCGACGACGAGGTCGCCGAGCTCTGGCGCCTGGCGATGTGGGCGAAGCCCCGCGACCACGGCGACGACAGCGACGACCTGGTGCACCCCACCCGGGGCATGAGCGCGATCGGCGGATGACGGTGACGACGATCCGGTTCTTCGCCGCGGCCCGGGCAGCGGTGGGCGTGGACGACGTCGCCGTGCGGGCAGCGACGCTCGACGAGGCCCTGCGGTCGGTGACGGCGGACGACCCCGATCGGTGGCGGGCGCTGCAGGAGCGCTGCTCGTACCTCGTCGACGGGGTGACGACGCGCGACCGGGCGACCGGGCTCGACGGTGTGGCGGTCGTCGACGTCATGCCGCCCTTCGCCGGCGGCTGAGCCCGGCAGCCGAGTCCGGCGGCCGAGTCCGGCGGCTGAGCCCGGCGGCCGAGTCCGACTCAGTCCTGGGTGGGTCCGTCCGGCCGGTAGACCGTCAGTTCGTCCGCCGGGACCGCGATCCGCACGGCATCCCCCGGGGCGAGCCCCAGCGCCGCAGCCACCGCGACCGTGACGTCCGCCACGAGGTCGCCGGCCCGCACCCGGACGAGCCCGTCCCGCGGTTCGAGTCCGGTCACCCGGCGCTCCGGCCCGGCACCGTCGCGCGTCACGACGGCGGCCGTCGGGTGGTAGACGGCGAGGGCGGACGGGCCAGGAGGCGCGGTGCCGGTCGACGACGCGAGCGCACCCCCGTCGTCGAGGGCGATCCCACCCCGGGTGGCGGTACCGCGCAGGAGCGTCAGGCCCGAGAAGGACGCCGCGAACGCGCTGGTCGGGCGCCCGAGGACGACGGCGGTCGGCCCCTGCTCGGCGACCCGGCCGCCCTCGAGCACGACGATGCGGTCCGCGAGGGTGACGGCCTCGAGCGGATCGTGCGTGACGAGGACCGTCGGTCGACCGGTCCGGGCCGTTCCGAGGGCGGTGCGGACCTCGGCCCGGGCGTCGACGTCGAGCGCCGAGGTGGGCTCGTCGAGCAGCAGGAGCGCCGGCTCGGTGGCGAGGGCCCGGGCGATCGCCACGCGCTGGGCCTGCCCTCCCGAGAGCGTCCCCGGTGCGCGGTCCGCCAGACCGGCCACGCCGACGGCGGCGAGGGCCGCGTCGGAGCGGAGCCGCGCCTCCTGGCCCCCGGAACCGGCCGCGCGCGGTCCGTAGCCGACGTTGCGGGCGACCGACAGGTGGGGGAACAGGTCCGCGCGCTGGGCGACGAGCCCGACCCCGCGGCGGTGCGCTCGGACGCCCGTGAGGTCGCGGTCGCCGAGCAGGACCGATCCGGACCGGATGCGCAGCAGTCCGGCGAGGGCCTCGACGACCGTGGACTTGCCCGCGCCGTTCGGCCCGACCAGCGCGACGCACTCGTCCGGTGCGACGTCGAGGTGGACGTCGACGCCACGGTCGGGGACGACGACGTGGGCGCGGAGGCCGCTGTGCGCCGGACGCTCGCGGCTCATGCGAGTGCCGTCCGGGTGCGGAGCGCGGAGGCACCGATGACCACGAGCGCGACGACGACCAGCACGAGCGCCAGCGCGACCGCGGTGTCCGGGTCGATCTCGCGCTGCAGGTAGATCTCGAGGGGCAGCGTCCGGGTGACGCCCTGCAGGCTGCCGGCGAACGTGAGGGTCGCGCCGAACTCCCCGAGGGCACGGGCGAAGCAGAGGACGAGGCCGGCCAGGATGCCCTGGAGCACCCGCGGTGTCGTCACCGTCAGGAACGTCCGGGTCGGGGACGCACCGAGCGTCGCGGCGACCCGCTCGAACCGGTCGCCCCCGACGCGCAGCGCACCCTCGATCGAGGACACCAGGAACGGCATCGCGACGAAGGTCTGCGCGATCACGACCGCGGCCGTGGTGAAGGCGATCCGGAGACCGTGGTCGTCGAGCCACGCCCCGACGACGCCGAGCCGACCGAACGCCGCGAGCAGGGCCAGTCCCCCGACGACCGGCGGCAGCACGAGCGGCAGCAGGACCAGGGCACGTGCGGCCCCGATCCACCGCGACGTGGACCGGGCGAACAGGACGGCGAGCGGGTAGCCGAGCACGAAGGCGATGCCCGTCGCGGCGGCAGCGGTCCCGAGGCTCAGTCCGAGGGCGGTGAGCGACGCGGGCGACGTGACGAGTGCGCCGAACGACCCCCAGTCGACGCGGCCGACCATCGCCAGGACCGGGACCACCACGAACAGGCCGCCGAGGACAGCCGGGACCGGCAGCCACCACGGCACCGGGGTGCGGACGGACGGGCTCGCCCGGGGTGTTCGGTCAGTGTGGTCGGGCACGGCTCAGGGGGCTCCGAAGCCGGCGTCGGCGAGCACCTTCTGGCCGGCGTCGGAACGCACGTACGCCGTGAACGCCGCCGCGAGGTCGGGGTTCGACGCGTCCTTCAGGACACCGATCGGGTAGGTGTTGACGGCCTTCGACGCCGCGTCGAACCGGACGCCGTCGACCTTGCCGCCGGCACCCTCGACGTCGGTCACGTAGACGAGTCCCGCGTCCGCCTGGCCGGACTCGACCTTGCCGAGGACGTCGGTCACCGACTGCTCCTCGCTGACCGGCTGCAGGTCGACACCGGTGGCCTGCTCGACCTTCGCGGTCGCGGCACCGCACGGCACCGGGGTGGCGCAGGTGACGAGCTGCACGTCCGAGGCGGTCAGGTCGTCGAGGTCCTTGATCCCCTTCGGGTTGCCGGGAGCCACGGCGATCTCGAGGACGTTCGTGGCGAAGTCCCGCGGCGAACCGGCGGCGATGTCGGTCTTCACGAGCTTGTCCATGTTCGCCTCGTCGGCGGACGCGAACACGTCGGCGGGGGCGCCGTTCTGGATCTGGGTGACGAGGTCGCTCGACCCGGCGAACGAGAAGGTGATCGTGGTCCCCGGGTGGGCGGCCTCGTACTGCTCACCGAGGGTCGTGAACGTCTTCTGGAGCGACGCCGCGGCGAAGACGGTGATCTTCCCGGTCGGGGCCGCGGCCGTGCTGCTCGCGCTGGTGCTCGGGGCGGTCGTGTCCGTCGTGCCGGCCGTGCCAGCCGTGCCAGCCGTGTCGGCCGTGCTGCAGCCGGCGAGGCCGACGGCGACGAGGGCGGTCGCGGCGATCAGGAGGGCGGCGTTCCGCACGTGCGTCGTCATTGCTCGATCGTATCCGCATCTGCGGTCACCGCGGGCCGGATCGTCGGCAGGCCCTCTCGGTCCCAGGCATGGATGCCCCCGTCGAGGACCGTCGCGTCACGACCTGCGGCACGGGCTGCGCGTGCCCAGGCGGTCGCGCGGACGCCACTGGCGCACACCACGACGACGGGTCGGTCGTCGTCCGCGGCGAGGTCCTCGGGCGGGATGCTGCCGCGGACGATCCCGGTGGCCCGTTCGGCCGGGGTGCGGACGTCGACGAGGACGGGTCCGCCGCTGCCGCCGCTGCCGCCGGTGGTCCGGTCGAGTCGGGCGGCGAGTGCCGCCGGGGCGATCCGGGGCGGGGCCTCGTCCACCGAGGGGGCCGGACGCCGGGAGCCAGGGCCACGTCGCAGCGTGCTCTCGGTCCAGCGCCACCGCCGGGCGTCGACCGTGAGCACCCGACCGGTCAACGGCTCCCCGATGCCGGCGACGAGCGCGGTCACCTGGGCCGCCATCACCGAGCCGACGGCGCCGCACAGCGCGGGCAGCACGCCGTCGAGCGCGCAGGACCCCTCGTCCGGCAGGGCGTCCGGGTGCAGGTCGTGGAAGTCGATCGGCTCCGGCCCGGCGTCGTGGAACACCGACACCTGCCCGTCGGTGCCGAGGACCGTGCCCCACACGAACGGGACCCCGGCCGTGGAGCAGGCGTCCGAGATCGCCCGGGTGACCTCGACGCTGTCCGCGGCGTCGACGACCACGTCGTGGCCCGCGACGTGGTCGGCGTGGAACGGCTCGGCGAGTGCGACGACCTCGAGCTCCGGGTCGACGCCACGCACCCGCTCGGCCGCGCACTCGGCCTTGGGTCGCCCAACGTCCGCCGCGGCGAAGAGCGTCTGCCGTGCCAGGTTGGACGTGTCGACGACGTCGTGGTCGACGATGGTGACGCGGCGGAGCCCCGACCCGGCCAGGTACGTGAGCACGGGCGCGCCGAGGCCACCGGCGCCGACGACGAGGACGCTCGCCTCGGACAGCGCCCGGACGGCCCCGTCCCCCGCGCCCTGGAGCGCCGCGGTGCGGGACAGCAACCGACGGCGGTCGTCGCTCGTGTGCCGGTCGTCGGTCATGCGTCGGTCGGTTCCGCCGGCACCTCGACCGACACCATCGTCGCCTTGACCGATGCGACGGCGACCGTCCCGACCTCGAGCCCGAGGTCGCGGACGGCCTCGGCGCTCATGAGCGACACGACCCGGTGCGGGCCGCTCTGCAGCTCCACCTGCGCCATCACGCCGTCGACCACGAGGTCGGTGACGATCCCGACGAACCGGTTGCGCGCCGAGCTCTTCGTCCCCGACGGGTCGTCGAGCTGCCCGCCCGTGCCGCGGATGTGCGCCGCGAGTTCCCGCCCGTCCACGACGGTCCGTCCGGCGGGGTCGGTCCCCCGCGTGAAGGTCCCGGCGTCGACCATCCGCCGGACGGTGTCGTCGCTGACGCCGAGGTACCGCGCGGCGTCGCGGATGCGGAGCTTCGTCATGGTCCTCCGCACGATACCGGTATGTGGAACTCTCAGTCTGGGCTGCGGGGACGCCGGGCACCTGCCCAGCCGCCGCGGATACCGTCCTCACCGTGACTGCACCACGGACCGGCACCATCAGCATCCCCCGAACGTCGGGGATCGCGCCGGTCCGTGCCCGCTCCCGCTCCTGGTTCCGCGGCCTCGTGTCGAGCATCGGCACCGCCGTCGTCCGTACGCCCGAGCTGACGGTCGGCGCGTTCGGCGTGATCGTCTGCGCCGCCTTCGCCTGGGTCCCGTCGCTCTGGTACGACGAGGCCGCGACGGTCACGAGCGCCCAGCGGACCTGGCCGCAGCTCTGGGCCGAGCTGCACAGCGTCGACGCCGTGCACGGGCTCTACTACTCGCTGATGCACGTCTGGTTCTGGCTCGTCGGGTACACGCCGTTCACGCTGCGGTTCCCGAGCGCCCTGGCCATCGGCGTGGCGGCGGGGCTCCTCGTCGCGCTCGGGCGCCGGCTCGGCGGACTTCGCCTCGGCATCACCGCCGGGCTCGTGTTCCTCGCGCTGCCCCGCGTGCAGTGGGCCGGGTCCGAGGGCCGGCCGTACGCCACGATCACGACCTTGGCCGTCTGCCTCACCCTCGTCGGCCTGACCGCGGTCCGCCGCACCCGGACGGGTCGCAGCCTGCACTGGTGGGCGGCCTACGGGGCACTCGCACTCGTCTCGGTGACCTTCAACGTCTACCTCTCGCTCGCGGTCGTCGCGCACGCCGTGACCCTGCTGTGGACGCTGGTGGCCCGCCGCGCGGCCGTCCGTCGCGCCACGGTGTCCCGCCGCGGCCACGACCTGGGCCCGGCGCTCGTGACCCGCGGGGTCCTGGTCCGCTGGGCCGTCGCAGCCGCCTTCGCCGCCGTGGCCGTCTCCCCGCTCGTCGTCGAGGTCGCCTCGCAGTCGAAGCAGGTCGCGTGGATCGCCGGCATCGGCGAGCGCACGGGAGTGCAGGTGTTCGCCACGGCCTGGTTCGGCGGCGTCGACGTGTACGCCGCGGGCGCGTGGGCGCTCATGCTCGTCGGCACGGTGTTCGCCCTCGTCGAGGCGCACCGGCGCTCCGCCACGGTCCGGTCGCTCGTCCGGGCGCAGGCGGTCCGCGTCGCCGTGCCGCTCGTCGTCATCCCGACGGCCGCGCTCGTCCTCGCCACGGCGATGGGGAAGCACCTGTACTCCCCGAAGTACGCCACGCTCAGTCTGCCGTTCGTCGCACTGCTCATCGCCCTCGCCCTGACGCTGGTCCGGCCGAAGGCACTGCTCGCCGCCGCCGTGGCCGCCGTCCTCGTGCTGTCAGTGCCGACGGCCATCGCCGTGAAGGAGCCGCTCGCGAAGCAGGACTCGACCTGGGCCCGTGCCGCCTCGATCATCGCCGCCGAGCGGAGCACCAACCGCGCCGACGCCGACGAGGGTGTCGTGTTCGGCAGCGTCTACGGGCACCCCGGCACCACCGCCGACGTCATCCGCGTCTCCTACCCGTCGGCGTTCGCGGGCATGACGGACCTCGGCGTGCGCAAGGTCGGAGCCGAGTCCGGCGTCCTGTGGAACCAGACCGGGGACCTCGAGACGACGATCCCGAGCCGCCTGGGCGACATCGACACGGTGTGGTTCGTCGGCGGGACGGTGAAGGCACGCAACATCGAGCCGGAGACCGCCGCGGTGCTCGCGGAGCACGGCTTCACGGCGAAGGAGCACTGGAAGACCGGCACGGTCGTCATCACGGAGTACGTCCGGAACTGACCGGCCCACGGGGCCCGCCAGTGCAGGACGGTCAGTGCAGGACGCGGGCGCCGTGCACCGGTCCGGCGGCACGCACCGCGACCATGCCGGCGGCGCTGAGCTCGACCTGCACCTCGAGCGCGGCATCACGGTCGGCGACGAGGAACGCCACCGTCGGCCCACTGCCCGACACCAGTCCGGCGAGGGCACCGGCCTTCTCACCGATCTCGAGCGTCGTCGCGAGCGCGGGCTGGAGGCGCATCGCCGGGGCCTGCAGGTCGTTGTGCAGGCAGTCCGCGAGCAGGTCGGGATCGCCGGCGCGGAGGGCCTGCAGCACGTTCGCCTCGACCACGGGCGTGGTGGGTGCCGGCGCGATGTCCGCACGGTACCGCTCACGGTGTTCGTCGAGCGCCCGGTACACGGCGGGCGTCGAGAGGCCGGCGTCGCTCAGGGCGAGCACCCAGTGGAACTCGCCCTTGGCCAGCGCCGGGCTCAGCTCGTCGCCGCGCCCGGTCCCGACCGCGGTCCCGCCCGCGAAGGCGAAGGGCACGTCGGCGCCGAGCTGCGCGGCGAGACGCAGCAGTTCCTCGCGCCCGAGCGCAGTCCCCCACAGCGTGTCGACGGCGAGCAGGGTCGCTGCGGCGTCGGCCGATCCACCGCCCATGCCACCGGCGACCGGGACCTGCTTGTCGATGGTGAGCCGGACGCCCCCGCGGTACCCGGCTGCGTCGGCCACGAGGCGCGCGGCCCGGATCGCGAGGTTCGAATCGTCGACCGGGACCGACCGGGTGTCGATCGGCCCGGTGAAGGTCACCGAGAAGTCGTCCGCCGGCTCGGCCGAGACGTCCTCGTACAACGAGACGGCCTGGTACGCCGTCGCCACGTCGTGGTACCCGTCGTCCTGCAGGGCCCCCACCGACAGGTAGACGTTGATCTTCCCGGGGGCGCGAGTCCGCACACGGGTCGGTGCGGCCAGCGTGGTCATGCCCCCAACCTATCCCGACGCAGCCGCGAAGCCGCGCGCGAGGTCCGCGAGGATGTCGTCCACGTGCTCGAGTCCGATGGACAGCCGGATCAGCCCGTCCCCGACCCCCGCGGCCGCCCGCTCCGCCGAGGTCATCTGCACGTGGGTCGTCGAGGCCGGGTGCACGACGAGCGAGCGCACGTCGCCGATGTTCGACACGTGGTCGAACAGCTCGAGCGCCGCGACGAACCGCCGCCCGGCGTCGACCCCGCCGTCGAGGTCGAACGCGAGCACCGCCGACGGACCCGCCGGCACGTACCGCTGGGCGAGTTCGTGCCACGGCGACGACGGCAGCCCGGCGTAGTGCACGCCGAGCACCTGGTCGTGCGCGTCGAGCCACGTCGCCACCGCGGCCGCGTTCGACACGTGCCGGTCCATCCGGAGCGACAGGGTCTGGATGCCCTGCAGCACGAGGAAGGCGTTGAAGGGTGCGATCGCCGGCCCGAGGTCGGCGGAGAGCTTCGAGCGGGTGCGCTGGATGAATGCGCGCCGCCCGAACTTCGCCGCGAAGTTCGTGTTCGCGAACCCGGACTGCTCGGTCGTGGCGAGCTGCGGGTACCGCTCGGCGTGCGCCGCCCAGTCGAAGTTCCCGCTGTCGACGATGAGCCCGGCGATGGCGCTGCCGTGGCCGGCCAGGTACTTCGTCGCCGAGTGCACGACGATGTCCGCACCGTGCTCGATCGGCCGGACGAGGTACGGCGTGGCGATGGTGTTGTCGACGATGAGCGGCACGCCGTGCTCGTGCGCGACACCGGCCACCCCCGCGAAGTCGAGGACGTCGCCGCGCGGGTTCGGGATCGACTCGCCGAAGAACGCCTTCGTCTCCGGACGGACCGCCGCCGCCCACTCGTCGAGGTCGGTCGGGTCCTGCACGAACGTGAACGCGATGCCGAGGTCGCCCAGGGTGGAGGCGAAGAGCGTGTAGGTCGCGCCGTAGAGCGACGCACTCGACACGATGTGGTCTCCGGCGCGGGCCAGGCCGAGGACGGCGAGCGAGGTCGCAGCCTGCCCGGACGCGAGCGCGAGGGCGCCGACACCACCCTCGAGGTCGGCGATGCGACGCTCGAGCGCGGCAGCCGACGGGTTGTTCACCCGCGAGTACGTGTGACCGGGCGCGTTGAGCATGAAACGGTCGGCCGCGTCCTCGCCCGACGGGTACACGAACGCGGCGCTCTGCGCGATCGGCGGCACGTTGGCACCGAACCCGGGGTCCGCCCGGAAGCCGGCACGGATCTGCCGGGTCTCGAAGGCCCAGCCGGCCTCGGTGCCGTCGGAGGCGTCGCCCATCAGACGACCGCCCCGGACGGCGCGGCCACGGACGGCCGGACGAGCGGGATGACCTGCTCGCCGAACCGGTCCATCTCCTCGAGCTGCGGCGAGAACTGCAGCAGCAGCGTGTCCACCCCGGCGTCCTCGAACTCGCGGATCCGCGCGGCCACCTGCTCCGGCGTCCCCACGAACCCGGGGCGGAGCCCACGGTTCGACACCGAGTAGTCCTCGAGCGACGGCACGTGCTCGAGCTGCGACTTCGAGATGAAGTCCTGGTACGACTCGTACGCGTGCCCGTGCTGCACGTCGGTGATCCGGGCGAGCTCGGCCTGCGCCTCCTCCTCGGTCTCGCGGACGATGACGTAGGCGGCCATGCCGAACGCCTCGAACGGCGGCAGCCCGGCGTCGACACGGCGCTGCTTCATCTCGGCGATCTTCGTCCGGAGCTCCTCGACGGTGCCGCCGTGGGTCACGTAGGCGTCGGCGTACCCGGTGATCGCCGCCTTGCCGGCCTCGCTCTCGCCGCCGGCGTAGATGCGCGGGGTGACCCGGGGCTTCGGCTCGAGGTGGCTGTTCTCGATGTCGTAGTACTCGCCGTGGAAGGAGTACGGCGTCTCCCGCCAGAGCCCCTTCATGATCTCGACGAACTCCGCCGTGCGCTTGTACCGGTCGTCGTGCTCCGAGAAGATGCCGCCGTACTGCTTGGCCTCTTCCGCCCACCACGCGCTCACCACGTTGAACGTGAACCGGCCGCACGAGATGTCGTCGATCGTCGCGGCCTGCTTCGCCGTCACCGCGGGCAAGTGGTACCCGGGTCGCATCGCCGCCATGATCTCGAGGCGCTCGGTCGTCGCCGCGATGGCCGCGGCGAGCGACCAGGCCTCCAGCGAGGGCGCGGCCGTGCCCTTGATGTCGTTGAGGTTGAGCTCCGGCACGAGCGTCAGGTCGAAGCCGATCCGCTCGGCGCGCTGCGCCAGCCGCTTCACGTAGTCGAAGGTGACCGGCATGTTCTCGTTGTCGACGTTGCGCAGCCAGCCGCCGAAGAGCGGGGTCCAGTATCCGAATCGCACGGGGTGGGTTCCTTGGGGAGGTGGGGAGGGTCGGACTGGAGG
>NZ_JAFEVQ010000049.1:0-14301 GCF_020882855.1 Curtobacterium sp. GD1
GTCCCACCCGGTCCACCGGTCCCGCCCGGTCCACCGGTCCCGCCGACGCCACCCGCGCCTCCAGGGCCGCCACCAGCACCACCGAACCCGCCGCCACCGCCACCGCGGGCCCCGCCGCCGCCAACCCCGCCGCCACCGAACCCGCCGCCCGCGACGGTCGGTCCGGCCGAGGGCAGCGCCCCGGTGTGGGCGGTCGTCACCGTGTCGATCGAGTACGCCGCCGGTCCGAGCAGCGCCGTGACGACCGCGCCGACGACCGCGACGACGACCGCGACGCTGCCCACCGGACGGGACCACCTCGCGAGCCGGCCGCCGTGCACCGGCACCAGCACCGCCCCCGCCGTCACCACCCCGACCACGAGCACCACCCACCGGATCCACGGCTGCCACCCCGACGCCGCCGTCAACAGGTGCCACTGCCACACCACCGTGACGACCACCGCGAACGCCGCCGTCCCTCGCCACCACCACGACGCACGCCGCTCCCACAGCACCCCGGCGCCGATGCCCACGAGCCCGGCGATGTACGGCGCGAGCGCGACCGTGTAGTACGGGTGGAAGATCCCGCCCATGAAGCTGAACACCAGCCCGGTCACGAGCAGCGACCCACCCAGCGCGATGACCGTGGCGAGGCGGGAGCGAGCAGACGGCGTCCGCTGCCGGAACCCGATCGCGACGAGCGCCGCCACGAGCAGGACCAGTGCGGTGGGCAGCAGCCAGGTGATCTGCCCGGCGAACTCCGACCCGAACAGCCGCAGCAGCCCGGTGGCGCCCCAGGAGCCGGCTCCGGCAGTTCCGCCGCCCCCGGTCACGCTGCCGGTCTCGTCGCCCGTGACACGTCCGAGGCCGTTGTAGCCGAAGGTGAGCTCGAGGAACGAGTTCGTCTGCGACCCGCCGATGTACGGACGGGTCGACGAGGGCACGAATTCCACCACGGCGACCCACCACCCGCCGGCGACGACCACGGCGAGGGCTGCCCACAGCAGGTGCACGACGCGCTTCACGAACGGCAGCGACGAGCAGGACAGGTACACGCCGACGAGCACGGGCAGGATGAGGAACCCCTGCAGCTGCTTCGTCAGGAACGCGATCCCGACGGCCACGCCGGCCAGGACAACCCATCGCAGACGTCCGCTCTCGACGCCACGCAGGACGAGCCAGAGTGACAGCACCATGAGCAGGGTGAGCAGTGCATCCGGGTTGTTGAAGCGGAACATCAGGGTCGCGACCGGGGTCGTCGCGAGTGCGGCGCCCGCGACGAGCGCGGCCCCGGCGGAGAACCGCCGCCGGACGATGACGTACAGCAGTGCCACCGTCCCGACGCCCATGAGGGCCTCCGGCACGAGGATCGCCCACGAGTTGAGGCCGAACAGGCGCACGGACAGCTCCATCACCCAGAGGAACGCCGGCGGCTTGTCCACCGTGATCGAGTTGCCCGCGTCCGAGGAGCCGTAGAAGAACGCCTCCCAGCTCTGGCTCCCCGCCTGCACGGCCGCCGAGTAGAACGCGTTCGCGTACCCGTTCACCCCGAGGTTCACCAGGTACAGGACGGCCGTCGCGACCAGCAGGCCGAAGAAGGCAGGACGTTCCCACCGTGCTCGCTGGACGGCGGGTGTGCGGGAGCTGATGCGCATGGTCCCAGCGTCACCGGGTCGGCTTTCGGCATCCGTTGGCAGCGCTGTGGAAGCGCCGGGAGGCGCGGCGTGCGTCCGCCGGGTCGGGTTCCGGAACGGTTCGGCGCGCGTCTGCCTGGTGTTCGCCTCCGCGACACCGCGGCTTCGTAGCGTCCCCAGCATGCGCCCCACCGGTTCCGTCGTCGCGGTCGTCCCGGCCCGCGCGGGGTCGAAGGGCATCCCGGGCAAGAACCTCCGCCCCGTCGCCGGGCGCTCCCTGGTCCGTCGCGCGGTCGAGTCCGCCCGAGCAGCGACGACGATCGACACCGTCGTGGTCTCGACTGACGGCGACGCCATCGCCGCCGAGGCCGTGTCCGCCGGCGCCCGGGTCGTCCGGCGTCCGGCAGCGCTCGCCGGGGACGAGGCCTCGTCGGAGTCCGCGCTGCTGCACGTCCTCGACACGCTCGCGGCCGCGGGCGAGGAGCCCGACGTCGTCGTGTTCCTGCAGGCGACCTCGCCGTTCATCGACCCGGCCGACCTCGACGCCGCCGTCACCCGGGTCCGCGACGGCCACGCCGACTCGGTGTTCGCCGCGGCGCCCTCGCACGCGTTCCTCTGGTGCATCGGCGACGACGGCTCCGCCCGCGCCGTGAACCACGACCAGGCCGTCCGCCCTCGGCGGCAGGACCGCGAGCCGGAGTTCCGCGAGACGGGCGCGTTCTACGCCTTCCGGGCCGCTGCCTTCCGCGAGCACCGCCACCGGTTCCACGGCCGCGTCGAACTCGTCGTCGTCGACGGTGCCGGAGCGATCGACGTCGACGACCCGGCCGACCTCGCGCTCGCGTCCGCCCTCGCACCACGGCTCGACCGTCCCGCGCACCGGTCCGACGAGCACGCATCAGACCACCGTCCGGCCACCGAGCCGCACGTCCCCGCACCGAACGGAGCACCATGACCGTCACCATCGGCACGTCCACGATCGGCGCGGGCCACCCCGCGTACCTCATCGGCGAGATCGGCCTGAACCACAACGGCGACGTCGACATCGCCAAGCGACTCATCGACGTCGCGGCCGACGCCGGGCTGCAGGCCGTGAAGTTCCAGAAGCGGACGCCGGAGATCTCCACGCCGGAGCACATGAAGCAGACGCCGCGCAGCACGCCGTGGGGCGAGATGACCTACCTCGAGTACCGGTACCGCGTCGAGTTCGACCGCGACCAGTACATCGAGATCGGCGACCACGCGACGCTCCGCGGGCTCGACTGGTTCGCCTCGCCGTGGGACGAGCCGTCGGTCGCCTTCCTCGAGGACCTCAACGTGGTGGCGTACAAGATCGCCTCGGCGTCGGTGACGGACCTCGGGCTCCTGGCCGAGGTCGCCGCGACCGGCAAGCCCGTGATCCTCTCGACGGGGATGTCGACGCTCGAGCAGATCGACCGTGCCGTGGAGGCCCTCGGCACCGAGCGACTCGTGCTCATGCACGCCACGTCGACGTACCCGCTCCCCGCCGAGGAGGCGAACCTGCGGATGATCGACACCCTCGCGAACCGCTACGCAGGCGTCCCGGTCGGGTACTCCGGCCACGAGCCCGGGCTGCAGATCTCCATCGCCGCCGTGGCGCTCGGCGCGACGGCCGTCGAGCGCCACATCACGCTCGACCGCACGATGTGGGGCTCCGACCACGCCGCGTCGCTCGAACCGCACGGGCTGCAGACGCTCGCGCGCGACGTCCGGATCATCGAGACCGCGCTCGGCGACGGCGTGAAGCGGGTCATGCCCGGCGAGCGGGCACCGCTCGCGAAGCTGCGCCGCGTCGGAGCGTGACGGGCGGCGACCTGGACGCGACCGGCGGCGGGGGCGAGTCGAGGGACGGACGGGAGGCGCGCCTCCCGTCCGACGCCCTGCCACGCGTCCGACGCGTGGTCGGTCTGGTCGACACCGACTCGTTCGCGAAGTGGGGCGCCCACCTGCTCGCCACGGCACCCGCGCACTGGGACCTCGAACTGCTCACGGTGGCGACGCCGCGATCCGCGAGCCGCGCGCAGCTGCGGTCCGCGTTCCGGGGGCTCGACGACCGGCTCGCGCACCTGGCCGCGGCGCCGCCGGAGGCGCTCGAGGTCGACGCCATCGTCGAACGGCTCCGGCGGGACCCACCGGACGCCGTGCTGGTGTCCCTGATCGGACCGGTGGCGGAGCTCGTCATCGAGGAGGTCCACCGTCGTGTGCCACGGCGACCCGTCCTCGTGACGGGGCTGCCCGGGATCTCCTACCCGGCGAAGTGGAAGGGCGTGTTCTTCCGGGCGCGCGCCGACCTGTTCGTGCTGCACAGCCACCGCGAGGTCCGCGCCTACGAGGAGCTCGCGACCGAGGGCGGCGTCGAACCGCACTTCGCGCTCGCGACGCTGCCGTTCGCGCGGCCGTCCGGAGCCGCTGCGAGCCGTGACGGCGCTGCGATCGTCCGCGACTCCGTCGTCTTCGCCGCACAGCCGAGCGTCCCCGCGGAACGTGCCGAGCGGGAGCGTATCGTCGGGTGGCTCGCCGAGACCGCCCGTCGCCACCCGGAGTGGCGCGTGGTGATCAAGGTCCGTGCCGCCGCCGGGGAGCACCAGACGCACCGCGAACAGGACCCGTACCCGGACCTCGTGCCGGCGGACGCGCCGGCGAACCTCGTGGTCGAGAGCGGGCCGATGTCCGCGCACCTCGACCGGGCGGTCGCCCTCGTCACGATCAGCTCGACGGCCGTGCTCGAAGCGGCGGCCCGGGGCATCCCCGCGCTCACCCTGACCGACTTCGGCATCGGGCCGCACCTCATCAACGAGGTGTTCGTGGGCAGCGGGCTCGAGGGCGACGCCGTCGACCTGGTGGACGGCCGGTTCGGGACGGTCCGGGCCGAGTGGATGCACGACAACCACTTCCACCCGGAGTCCGAGGACGACTGGGCCGACCGGACCGAACGGCTCATGGCGTCACGCGACGCCGGGGTCCTGCGCGACCGACCGGCGGCACGCCGGAGTCGTGGTGGCGTGCTCCGTCGGGCCTGGGAGCGGAAGAACGCCCTCGGGCCGGACGACCGGACTGTCCTCGGGGCCGTCGCGCTGGTGATCGGGGCGCCGGTGCGGGCGCTGAAGCGGGTCGTCCGGCAGGTACGGCGGGTGGTGCGGCCGGCGGAGGTGCCGGTGTTGCTCGCGCCGACGAGTCAGCGTGCTGCGTCCGGTGGTGGCCCGTCAGATCGCCTTGGCGATCGCGAGGAGCAGTTGGTCCCGGGTCGGGACGCCGGGTGACCGGAAGACCTCGGCACCGTCGTCCCGCCGCACGATGATCGTGGGGGTCGACCGGATGCCGAGGTCCTCCGCCTGGTCGGGGTGGTTCGCCACGTCGCGCTCGGTCACGTGCAGCCCGGGGACGAGTTCGGACGCCTCGGCAGACACCCGGCGGGCGGCGGCGCACGGGGCGCAGAACGAGGACGTCCAGAGGTCGAGCTGCATGTGGTCCTGCAACGCGGGCGCGGCCGGATCTACTCCCGGTGCGTGTGGTGCGCCGCTGTTGCTTACTCGCGGTCGAACTCGCCGCTGCGGTCCCCGCGGTCCGCGAGGTCGTCCACCGGGTCGGACTCCCCCGGCACGTACTCGAACTCGGCCGAGGTCTGGTCGAGCACCTGGCGGGACTTCGTCATTCGGTAGGTGAACGCGGTCTGGAGTCCCTCGACGTCGGCGAACACCGTGACCTCGTCGTCCAGCGCGTCGCTCGTGGCCGTGCGGGTGTCGGTCGTGCCGTCGAAGGGTCCGCCGTGGAAGATCGCGGTGTACTCGTCGCCTTCGTGGATGGTGATGTCGCTCATGCATCCCTTCTACCAGGCACCACCTGTTGACACATTCATAGCCTCGCTATATAGTTTTGCTATGGAATCACCGCGTGAACAGACGATCGAGACGCTCCTCGTCTCCGTCAACCGCCTGATCCGCACTGCAGCGCAGGCGACGGGGAACACCACGTCCTCCGCCGTCTGGCGCACGCTCGGCATCCTCGAGACCGACCAGCCGCTCCGCCTCGGCGAGCTCGCTGCCGCCTCCCGCGTCGCGCAGCCCACGATGACCCGACTCGTCGCGGGCATGCTCGCCGACGGGCTCGTGTCCCGCAGCGTCGACCCCGACGACTCCCGCGGGCAGCTCATCGAGCTCACCGACGCCGGCCGTGAACGCCTGGCGTCCTGGCGGGTCACCCTCACCCGGACGGTCGGCCCGCTCTTCGCCGACCTGTCCGACGACGAGTGGGACACCCTGCACGACGCCGTCGAGGTCATCGCCGCCCGAACCTCCACCGCCACCAGAACGGAGACCCACGCGTGAACGCCCACGCACCCGCCGCACAGTCCGGCAGCATCCTCAAGCAGTCATCGGCGGTCTGGGCGATCGCCTTCGCCTGCGTCGTCGCCTTCATGGGCATCGGCCTCGTCGACCCGATCCTCCCCGCGATCGCCTCGTCCCTCAAGGCCACCGTGGCGCAGACCGAGCTCCTCTTCACGAGCTACCTCGCCGTCACCGGTGTCGCGATGTTCTTCACCAGCTGGGTGTCCAGCCGCATCGGCGCGAAGAACACCCTGCTCATCGGCCTCGCCCTCATCGTGCTGTTCTCGGTGCTCGCGGCGACGTCGAACAGCGTCTGGACGATCATCGACTTCCGCGCGGGCTGGGGTCTCGGCAACGCGCTCTTCATCTCCACCGCACTCGCGACGATCGTCGGGGCGGCCTCCGGTGGCACCGCGTCCGCGATCATCCTGTACGAGGCGGCGCTCGGCCTCGGCATCGCCGTCGGCCCGCTCGTCGGCGGCCTGCTCGGCTCCGTCAGCTGGCGCGGCCCGTTCTTCGGCGTCACGACGCTGATGGCGATCGCGTTCATCGCCATCGTCACGCTCCTGAAGACGAAGAACCTCGAGAAGCCCACGCCGACCAAGCTCTCCGCACCGTTCCGCGCGCTCGGTCGCCCGGCACTCGCCGCCCTCGCCGTCACCGCGCTCTTCTACAACATCGGCTTCTTCGTCCTGCTCGCCTACACGCCCTTCCCGCTCGGCTTCGGCGCCCTCGGCATCGGCTTCACCTTCTTCGGCTGGGGCGTCGGCCTCGCCATCACCTCGGTCTGGGTCGCCCCGATGCTCACCGCACGACTCCGCCGCACCACCGTGCTGAAGATCGCGCTCCCGCTGCTCGCGCTCGACCTGTTCGCCGCCGCCGTGGTCGTGCAGTCGCAGGTGGGCCTGATCATCTGCGTCATCATCGGCGGCCTCGTGCTCGGCGTGCTCAACACCGTGCTCACCGAGTGCGTCATGGAGGCCACCGACCTCCCCCGCTCCGTCGCCTCGAGCGCGTACTCCGCGGTGCGCTTCATCGGCGGTGCGATCGCCCCGCCCGTGGCCACCCTGCTCGCCGACCAGTTCGCCCCGTCGGCCGCGTACGTGTTCGCCGGGCTGTCCGTCGCCGTCGCGTTCGTCGTCGTGGTGTGCACCACGCGCGTGCTGCGCCGGGTCGACGACGGCGCCGAGCCCGAGCCCGTCGAGGCCGAGGCCATCGCCGCCGGCGAGATGGCCTAGCCCGGCGCCTCAGCGCCGGCGCCGGCCCCGGCGCCCGCGCGGCGCTGGCCGGGCTCCGCGCTCCGCGCTCCGCGAGCGGGCGAAGTACGTCCCGCTCACCCGCCACACCCAGCACCTTCCGCCCGCTCGCGCGCTCACCCGCGCGAGCGGGCGTTTTCCGTCCCGGTCGCACTCCACACCCCGCGCATTCCGCCCGCTCGCGGGTCCCGGGGTGACCGCCTGGAGGCGCGGGTCGGCCCCCGAGACCGGCACCGCGCCTCCAGACCCTCGCGCCCACCCCGCGAGCGGGCGAAACACGCCCCGCCCCGAGCCCTCCCCGCACGTATCGCCCGCTCGCCGCACCGGCCCCGCGAGCGGGCGAAATCGGGCTCGGTCGCGCCCCGCAGCCGTCTCGTACCGCCCGCTCGCCGCGCCGCACCCGCGAGCGGGCGAATCCTGCGCGGCCCACGCCCCGCACCCCGCGCATTCCGCCCGCTCGCGCAGGTGGCACGGGCGCCGCCTGGAGGCGCGGGTCGGCCCCCGAGACCGGCGCCGCGTGTCCGGACACTCGCCCGCACCCCGCGCCGCGAGCGGGCGGAAAAGGTCCCATTGGCGCCCCGCAACGCGCACATACCGCCCACTCGCGCTCCCCCGCACCACGAGCGGGCGGAAAACGTCCCAGCCGCGCCCCTCAGCGCGCACATACCGCCCGCTCGCGCACCTCGCGCCGCGAGCGAGCGGAAAGCGCCCCCGCCCCGCCGCGGAATAGGATCGACACCATGGCAACTGCGAACGACCGCCTCGTCTGGATCGACTGCGAGATGACGGGCCTCGACCTCGAGGTCGACGAACTCGTCGAGGTGGCCGTGGTCGTCACCGACTTCGACCTCGTCCCCGTGCACCCCGGCTTCGACATCGTGATCAAGCCCGACCAGTCGGCACTCGACAACATGAACGAGTTCGTCACGAACATGCACACCACCTCGGGTCTGCTCGAGGAGATCCCGAACGGTGTGAGCCTCGCGGACGCCGAGTACCAGGTGCTCGAGTACATCCTCGAGCACGTCCCCGCCGAGGGCTCCGCTCCCCTCGCGGGCAACACCATCGGCACCGACCGATCGTTCCTGTCGAAGTACATGCCCCGCGTCGACGGACACCTGCACTACCGCAGCGTCGACGTGTCGAGCATCAAGGAGCTCTGCCGCCGCTGGTTCCCGCGCGTGTACTTCAACGCGCCGGAGAAGCACGGTGGGCACCGTGCCCTCGCGGACATCCTCGAGTCCATCCGCGAGCTCGAGTACTACCGCCGCGCGGGCTTCGTGGCCGAGCCCGGGCCCACCTCGGACGACGTCAAGGCCGTCGCGAACGAGGTCGTCGCGAAGTGGGAGCCGCGGCTCGCGCAGTAGGACACACCGCCTGCGGCGCCTCCAGGAGGCGCGGCTCACCCCTCGTGTTCTGACCCGCCTCCGGCATGTACTACTATTGAGTGGTCGCGCCGGTCGCCCGGTGTGCACATGGTGGATATAGCTCAGTTGGTAGAGCGCCTGGTTGTGGTCTAGGAGGTCGCGGGTTCGAGACCCGTTATTCACCCCAGTGCTGATGCAGATCAGCGGAAGGCCCCGGTCCCTCGGACCGGGGCCTTCGTCGTGCACAGGACCGGGTGCGTGCACAGGACCGACTGCGTGCATACGACATGTTGAGAAGTACCGTTCGCGTGCTCGCATCTGATGTACTCAACTCGTGTTCAACCTCGTGCGGAAACTCTGGCCGAACCTCGCTCGCGAGTTCTGGCTCAACACCGTGTGCAGTTCCCGACTCGTCCCGTCACAGGCACGGTTCCTCCTACTCCGGCTCGGCGGGCTCCGACTCCGGCGGAGCACGGTGCTGCACGGCGTGGAGTGGTTCGGCAGCGGGCGGGTCACCTTCGAGCGGGGCGTGGTCCTCAACCGGGGCGTGATCGTGAACCACAGCGGCGGGCTCTACATGGCCGAGAACTCCGGTCTCGGCCCGGGGACCCTCGTCATCACGGCGTCGCACGAGATCGGCCCGCCGACGAAGCGGTGGGCCGCCGGGACGACCGCTCGGGTGGTGATCGGCAAGGGCGTCTGGGTCGGCGCGAACGTGACGATCCTGCCGGGGGTGCGCATCGGCGACGGCTGCATCATCGGGGCGGGGTCCGTCGTCAGTCGTGACTGCCTCCCGGACGGCATCTACGCCGGCGTCCCCGCCCGCAGGCTCCGCGACGTGACGCCAGCCCCGTGACCGTGCGTCCGCCGCCGGGCCGGACGGGGTTCCACCAGCACGGTGTGGCACGATCGGCGGCGTGATGGAGATGTCCGCCGACGCGTTCGAACAGCTCGTGACCGACGAACTCGACCTACTGCCGGACGAGATGGTCGACGGCCTCGACAACGTGGTGTTCGTCGTCGAGGACGAACCGGAGAACGGCGAAGAGCTCTTCGGCGTGTACGACGGCATCGCCGCGACCGAGCGCGGGCAGTACGGCTTCGGCGAGTTGCCCGACCGCATCGTGGTGTTCCGGAAGCAGCACCTCGCCGAGTGCGACACGCTCGAGGAGCTCAAGGACGAGGTCCACACCACGCTCGTGCACGAGATCGGGCACTTCTACGGCATCGACGACGAGCGCCTCCACGAGCTCGGCTGGGCGTAGCCGGACCCGCGCCCACGCCCACGCCGCCCGAGTCTCGGCTGGGCGGACACTTTCGTGGCGGTGCGGGCGCGAAACTGTCCGCCGGGCCGAGTCTCGCCACCCGCCCGCCGCCCCAGCACCTCAGAACCGCGTCGGCCCCACCTCGTGGTACTTCTCCCACGCGTCCACCGGCCCCCGCCCGTGCAGCGCGTACTCCCCCACGAGCCGCTCCTTGTAGACCGCCGGGTTGTGCGACGCCACGACCCGAGCGTTCCGCCAGTGCCGGTCCAACGCCCGCGTGCGATCGGCCGCCGAGGCCCCACCGACCTCGAACAGCTCCGACGCCGCCCGGAGCACCCGCGGCCCGACCTCGATCTGCGCCTGGTAGACCGCGTTCTCGGCGGCGTCCAGCAGGGCACGGTCGACGCCGGCACCGGGCTCGTTCGTCCCCACGACCCCGTCGAGCAGCCCCGCCGCAGCGACGACGAGCGACCGGGCCGTGAACGCCCCGGCCGACAACCGACCGAGCACGGCCAGCACCTGCGGGTCGTCCCCGGGCCGCGCGGCGTTCGCGTGGATGTACGTCCGGGTCCGCGGTCGCACGAACGCGACGGCGTCGTCGGACACCGCCTGCCCGATCCCGGCGAGGACCGCCAGCAGGTACAGCTGGTAGAAGGCCTGGATGTGCGACAGCGGGGCGTCCTTGTAGGCCGAGACCACGGAGGGGTCGACCGACACCCCGTCGAACACCGTGGTGCCGGACGCGGTCAACCGCTGCCCGAACCCGTCCCAGTCGTCGACGCTCGTCACGCCCGGCGCGTCGACCGGCACGGCGAACGTGACGCGGTCGCCCGAGCGGTCCGCCGCGAGGTAGATCCAGTCCGAGTAGAGCGTCCCGGTCGAGTAGAACTTCCGGCCGTCGAGACGGACGGAACCGTCCTCGGCGACGCGCACCGTGGTGGAGATGTCAGCGAGCGTCGTCCCGGTCCGCTCCGACGTCGCGTTCCCGATGATCGCCCCGTCGACGATCCGCTGCAGCCACTCGTCCCGCCCGGCCGACGACGGCCGGAGGAGCACGAGTTCGGTGTACCCGAAGTGCCCGCGCCACAGGTGCGCGATGTTCGAGTCGGCAGCGGCGAGGTCGGCGACGAGGTGCACGAGTTCGACGAGCGTCACGCCGAACCCGCCACGGTCCTCCGGCACGCGGAGCCGTCCGAACCCGGCGTCGGCGAGCGCACGGACCTCGTCGTGCGGCAGCGGTCGGTCCCCCGGCGTCCCGGACGCCAGCTCGCGGTCGACGGCCCCCTCCCGGATGCGGTCGAACAGCGGCCGGAACCGAGCGCGCAGCTCCGTCAGACGGCTGGTCCCGGTGCCGCCCTGGAGGGACGGCTCGCCCCCGGTGGTCGTCGTCGCGTTGGTCATGCGGGCACCTCCACGGCGTCGCGCGCGGCGTCCGCGCCGGTTCCGGCAGCTCCGCCTGTGAAGGCTCCCCGCCACCGCCGCGCCGGGTGGCTGTCGGGCAGCTGCGGGTGGCCGAAGAGCTTCTCGCGTAACGTCCCCTCGCGGTACTCGGACTGCATCAGTCCGCGTTCCTGCAGGGTCGGGGCGATGTGGTCCACGAACTCCTCGTAGGAGCCGGGCAGCGTCCAGTTGATGACGTTCACCCCGTCGACCCCGGCGCGCTGCCAGTCGGCGAGCTCGTCGGCGATCTGCTCGGGCGTCCCGACCACGCGGGCACGGAGCTTCGCGGACAGTCGGGCGAGGTCGGCGATCGTCGGCTCCCGGTCGCCGGCGGCCTCCCGGAGCCACTGCAGGTGGGACTGGCCGGCGTGCGTGCGGACCTCGGACAGCGGCGTCTCGGGGTCGAGGGCCTCGCCGGTGTCGGGGTCGAACCCGAGGTTCGAGTGCACGAGGAAGCCGTCGGCCGCGAGGTACTCGTCGATCTCCGCTTCCTTCGCCTTCGCCTCGGCCTCGGTGGCCCCGGTGACGAAGGTCAGCCCGAGGAAGAAGGCGATGTCGTCCCGCTGCCGCCCCGCTGCCGAAGCGAGGTCACGGGTCTCGCGGATGAGCTGCTCGGTGGCGTCGCGGTTCGACGTCAGGATGAACTGGGCCTCGGCGTTCCGCGCGGCGAAGGCACGTCCGGCCGGCGAGGACCCCGCCTGGAAGAGCACGGGCGTCCGCTGCGGCGACGGTGCCGACAGGTGCGGGCCCTGCACGTCGTAGCGCTTCCCGTGGTGGTCGATGCGGTGCACCTTCGACGGGTCTGCGTAGCCGCGCACCGGGTCCTTGAGCACGGCGCCGTCCTCCCACGACCCCTCCCAGAGCTTCGCGCAGACCTCGAGGTACTCCTCGGCCCAGACGTAGCGCTCGTCGTGCTCCTCGAGCCGGTCGGCGCCGAAGTTCCGCGCGGCGCTGTCGAGGGCACTCGTGACGACGTTCCAGCCGATCCGGCCCCGGGTGATGTGGTCGAGGGTGGAGACCTTGCGGGCGAAGTCGAACGGGTGCGACTGGATGACGCTCGACGTGAACGCGAGCCCGAGGTGCTCCGTCGACACGGCGAGCGCCGAGAGCAGGACGGACGGGTCGTTCGAGGGGATCTGCAGCCCCTCGCGCAGGTTCGTCGAGTAGTCGCCGCGTCCGGGGCCGTACGTCCCGACGACGTCCGCGAAGAACATCGCGTCGAACTTCCCGCGCTCGAGGGTCTTCGCGAGGTCGGTCCACAGCGTCACGTCGTCGAAGTCGGCCTGGCGCGCGTCCGGGTGCCGCCAGAGGCCGTGCTGGATGTGCGACGTCGTGTTCATGACGAAGGCCGCGAAGCGCAGCGGGCGGTTCGGTGCATCGCTCATGCGGTCCATGTTCCCCGCCGTCGTGTCGCGGGAGGGCGTGACGTGACCTCGCGTTACGCGGGGTGTTCCCCGAGGTGCGCGACGCGACCATGCTCCTGAGGGTGCCGAACTCGACCACCGCAGCCGCGCCTCCAGTCCGTTCCACCGCACCGTCGACCACCGCGACCCGCCGTCGCGTCGCCCTGGCGTCCTTCGTCGGGACGACCGTGGAGTACTACGACTTCTACCTGTACGCGACCGCGTCCGCGCTCGTGTTCGCGCCCACGTTCTTCCCCTCCGTGACCCCCGCGGTCGGCGTCATCGCGTCGTTCGCGACCTACGGTGTCGGGTTCGTCGCCCGCCCGCTCGGCGGGATCATCGCCGGCCACCTCGGTGACCGGATCGGGCGGAAGAAGCTGCTCGTCGCGTCGCTCGTGCTGATGGGGATCGCGTCGACGCTGATCGGGGTCATCCCCTCGGCCGCGACGATCGGCGTCGGTTCCGTCGTCGCGCTCGTGGTCCTGCGGCTGCTGCAGGGTGTCGCGGCCGGGGCCGAGTGGGGCGGCTCGGCGCTGCTGTCCGTCGAGCACGCACCCGAGCGGCACCGCGGACTGTTCGGGGCGTTCACGCAGATGGGATCCGCGGGCGGCATGCTCCTCGCGACCGGTGTCTTCACGCTCGTCCGGGGGCTGCTCGGCACCGAGGCGTTCCTGGCGTGGGGCTGGCGGCTGCCGTTCCTGTTCTCGGCGGTGATCGTGGCCGTCGGGCTCGTCATCCGGCTCGGCGTGCAGGACGCGCCGGTCTTCCAGGAGCTGCGCGCCTCCGGGAACGTCGAACGGTTCCCGGTGTGGCAGGCGATCCGGCGGCACCCGCGGGCGATCCTCGTCACCGCGGGGCTGCGGCTCGTGCAGCCGGCGCTGTACTCGATCCTGACGACCTACTCGCTGACGTACCTCGGGTCGGTGCGGGGGCCGTCCGGCGCTTCGGCCGGGCTCCAGGCCGTGCTCGTCATCTCGGCGGTGTCGCTCGTGTCGACGCCGTTCTGGGGCTGGCTGTCCGACCGGGTCGGCCGCCGGGTGCTGACGATCTGGTCGGCGGTGGGGATCGCGGTGCTCATCTGGCCGTTCTTCGCGTTCCTCGACGCGGGGCCGCTCGTGCTGCTGCCGCTCGTGGCGCTGATCGGGATGTGCGTGTTCCACGACAGCATCTACGGGCCCCAGGCGGCGTGGTTCGCGGAGCAGTTCCCGACCGGTCGGCGCTACTCGGGGATGTCGCTCGGGTACCAGATCGGGTCGATCTTCTCGGTGGGGCTCACGCCGTTGCTCGCGGCCGTGTTCGTCGAGCTCGGTGGGGGCTCGCCGTGGATCCTGTGCGGGTACCTCGGGGTGTACGCGGTGCTCTCGATCGTGGCCGCGGTCTTCGCGGTGGACCCGGTGGCGGCGGCCCGGCGGGGTGCGCGGGGTGAGGTTTCGCGCTGAGGTTTCGCGCTGAGCGACACATCACGGGCGCGATCGGGCGTGAACTGTCGCCCAACGCGTGAACTCGGCCTCCGCCCTGCCCGGGCGGACGCCGAGTTAACGCGGTGGGCGACAGTTCAGGCGCGATCGCGCCCGTGATGTGTCGCTCAGCGCACAACCTCAGCGCAAAACC
>NZ_JAFEVQ010000050.1:0-14174 GCF_020882855.1 Curtobacterium sp. GD1
GGCGCGCGGGCGCGCGGGCGCGCGGGCGCGCGGGCGCGCGGGCGCGCGGGCGCGCGGGCGCGCGCTTGGTGAGCAGAAACGGTCGGGTCCGCACGCCGGACCCGACCGTTTCTGCTCACCATGCGTGACGGGAGGCGCGGCTCGCGTGTGCAGACCCGCTCACGCCCGTCGCGCCTCCCGTCCGACGGCGCGGGACGCGCGAACGCCCGCGCACCCTGCAGGCGCACCCAGGCGCGCGCTCGGTGAGCAGAAAAGGTCGGGTCCGCACGCCGGACCCGACCATTTCTGCTCACCATGCGGCGCCCGCAGGCGCGCCCGCAGGCGCGCCCGCAGGCGCGCCCGCGCCCGCGCACGGACGCAGCGCCTCAGTGGGCGCTGTAGCCGCCGTCGACGAGGTGGTAGCTGCCGCTGATGAAGGACGCCTTGTCGCTGAGCAGGAACAGCACCAGGGCCGCGACCTCGGCATCGGTGCCGAGGCGCTTCGCCGCGTGCTCGGCCTCGAGCGCGGTGAGCGCGTCGGGCGAGAGCGACGCGCGCACGAGCGGCGTGTCGATGAAGCCCGGGCCGACCGCGTTCGTCCGGACGCCCTGCGCCGTGTACTCGAGGGCGGCGACCTTCGTCAGGCCGACCAGCGCGTGCTTCGACGCCACGTAGGCGGCGTTCTGCGCGATGCCGACCGAGCCGAGCACCGACGACATGTTCACGATCGCGCCACCGCCGGCGGCGACCATCGCGGGGATCTCGTAGCGGAGGCCGTAGAACACCCCGTCGAGGTCCACCGCGCGCACGCGGTCCCACGCGGCGACGTCGTACTCGCCGATGGGCTGCGGTGCGGCGCCGATGCCGGCGTTGTTCACCGCGAGGTGCAGGGCTCCGTAGGTGTCCACGGCGAACTGCACCATGCGTTCGTTGTCGGCGGCGACGGCCGAGTTGGCCTCGAACGCACTCGCCGTCCCGCCGGCTTCCTCGATCGACGTCACGACCCGCTGTGCGGAGTCGAGCTTGATGTCGGTGACGACGACCGTCGCGCCCGCAGCGGCGAGCTCCTTCGCGACGGCCTCGCCGATGCCGCTGCCGCCACCGGTGACGATGGCGACCTTGCCCTCGAACTCGGACATGATTCCTTCTCTCTGGACAACACCTGTTGTTCAACAGCACGATACACCCGAAAACCAGTTCGTTCGCTGAACTAATTTGCTAGGCTAACGACCTGTGACCGACGCCACCGACCTCCGCATCGCGGTGAACCGCCTCTCCCGTACGCTCCGTGCGCAGAAGGCCGACACCACCGTCAGCGATGCCCAGTTCTCCGCGCTCGCCCGACTGCACCGCGACGGCCCGATGACCCTCGCCGAACTCAGCCGGCAGGACGGCGTCACCCCACCGTCGATGACGAAGACGATCGCCGTCCTCGTCGAGCGCGGCCTCGTCTCGAAGGGCGACCACGGCGACGACCGCCGCAAGGTCCTGCTCGGGGCGACCGGTGCCGGTGCCGCGTTCGTCGAGGAGACCCGTCGTCGTCGGGACGGCTGGCTCACCCCGCGGCTCGCCGAGCTCACCGACGCAGAACGGCGGACCCTCGCGGACGCCACCGAGATCATGAGGAGGCTGGCCCAGCAGTGACCGCCATGTTCCGCTCCCTGTCCGGCCGCAACTACCGCATCTGGTTCGCCGGCGCCCTGGTGTCCAACGTCGGCACCTGGATGCAGCGCACCGCCCAGGACTGGATCGTCCTGACGAAGCTGTCCGACAACGACGCCATCGCGGTCGGCATCACGATGGCCCTGCAGTTCGGTCCGCAGCTGCTCCTCCTGCCCCTGACCGGGCTCGCCGCCGACCGGTTCGACCGGCGCAAGATGCTCATGCTGACGCAAGGGCTGATGGGCGCCCTCGGCCTGGGGCTCGGCATCATGGTGCTGACCGACACCGCCACGATCTGGTCGCTCTACGGGTTCGCCCTCGCGCTCGGCATCGTCGCCGCGTTCGACACCCCGATCCGCCAGGCCTTCGTGTCCGACGTCGTGCAGGGCGAGAACGTCGCCAACGCCGTGGCGCTCAACTCGGCCTCCTTCAACGCCGCCAGGCTGATCGGCCCCGCGGTCGCCGGTGTGCTCATCGCGGCGATCGGCTCCGGCTGGGTGTTCGTCATCAACGCCGCCTCGTTCCTGGCCGTGCTCATCGCGCTCCGCTTCGTCGACCCCGCACAGCTCGCCGAGCGGATCCGGCCGAAGCGCGGCAAGGGGCAGATCCTCGCGGGCTTCCAGTACGTGCGGACGCGGCCGGACATCATCGTCGTGCTCTGCATGATCTTCGTCGTCGGGACCTTCGGCGTGAACTTCCCGATCTTCACCTCGACCATGGCCCGCGTCGAGTTCCACAAGGGGGCGGGCGAGTTCGGCCTGCTCAACTCGGTCATGGCGATCGGTTCGGTCGCCGGCGCCCTACTCTCCGCACGCCGCGACCGCCCGCGGATGCGCACGCTCGTCGTCGCCTCCGCCGGGTTCGGCCTGGCCTGCGTCGCGGCCGCCGTCGCCCCGACGTACTGGTCGTTCGCGATCGTCCTGGTCTTCGTCGGGCTCGCGTCGCTGACGTTCATGACGACCGCGAACGCCCTCGTCCAGACCACCACGAAGCCCGCGATGCGCGGGCGGGTGATGGCCCTCTACATGGCGATCTTCGCGGGCGGCACCCCCATCGGCGCCCCGATCGTCGGTGCCGTCGCCGACGCGTGGGGTCCACGCTGGGCCATCGCCGTCGGCGCGGCATCGGGGTTCGTGGCCCTGGCGATCGCGCTCGTGTGGCTCATCCGGTACGAGCGCTTCCGGGTGCGGTACGACGCGGACACCCGCCTGCACCTGGCGATCACGCACGCGGTGCCGGTCGTGGGGACCCGCGCGTCGCGCGCGGCGCTGCGGCAGGACCTGGAGCGCGACGAGGCGGTCGCGGACCGGTCCAGCGCGGTCTGACGTGACCGCCTGACGGACGGGAGGCGCGGGTCGGCCCCGCACCGCGCCTCCCGTCCGTCGTCACGTCCGTCCAGGGCGCGGCTCAGCGCGCGGGTTCGGGCGCGGCGAAGACGCGTTCGTCGAGGGCCTGCACCACCAGGTCCGCCGCCGCCGCGAGCCGCTCCCCCGCGGCGCGGGCTGCCAGCACCGCGCCGTCGTCGGACACCGACTCGAGGCCCGCCCGGGTGTCCGCGAACGCACGCACCTCGTCGGCGATGCACGACGGCGCCACGTCGGCGAGGCACTCGTCCGCCCGCCGCGCGAGGAACCGCAGCGACCGCGGACTGTGCTCGTCCAGGAGCAGGAACGCCGCGGCGTCCTCCGGCCCGGGCGTGTGGTGGTCGCGGCCGCGCTGGAACGCCTCGCCGGCGCCGCACGCCCGGAGCGCCGTTGTCCAGGACGCGCCCGACTCCGGGTCGAGCAACCCCGACGCGAGCAGTCGCGCCGTGGCCGAACACCGCTGCAGCGCACGGCCGAGCGTGAAGAACTCCCAGACCTCGTCGTGGCTCGCATCAGCCTCGACGACCCCGATCGCCAGGGCGCTGCGCTCCCGCACCCACGCCAGGAACTCGTGGGCACGATCGGGTGCGACCTTGCGGGGCATCCGCGACCGGGTGACGTTGAGGCAGTCCCACAGTTCGGTGGAGACGACCTCACGGGCACGCCGGGCGTTGTCCCGCGCGACCGCGACGGCCGACG
Organism: Curtobacterium sp. GD1; assembly: GCF_020882855.1. NCBI lineage: Bacteria > Bacillati > Actinomycetota > Actinomycetes > Micrococcales > Microbacteriaceae > Curtobacterium > Curtobacterium sp. GD1. The sequence goes on from NZ_JAFEVQ010000050.1 coordinate 3,705, forward strand.
CGATGGACGCCGGTTCGTGCCGGTCGAGGGCGAGGGAGTCGATCGTCGAGGCCCGGTCCGGGTCGTTCGCCGGTCCCGCGGCCCCCACGACCGCCCGGAGCTCGGCGGCGACCGCCCGGTCGTGCTCGACCCCGGCGGGCTCACCGCGGGCGACGTACACGTCGAGCATGCGCGCGACGACCTCGGCCCGTTCCACGGCGCTCCCGACGTGGAACACGCTCCCCGCGAGTCGGCTCAGCACGTCGGCTCCTGCATGCCGTGAACCTACTGACCGGGGATTGCGAGGGTGTTTCGTCGCCGCGTCACGGGTGTTGCGGCTCGGCGCGGACCCCGCTGGTGCGCCCGTGTGCCGGGTCCGATCCTGGACGTCCGGCGTGCGTCCCCGGTCCACTCTCCGCGCTCGCTAGACAATCTAACTAGAGCGTCTAGCATTGTGACCATGAGTACCGAGGTGACGACGAGCGCCGCGGGGTTCTGGTACGGCGAGGATTCCCGGGTCGACGCGGTGGACGTGCTGAACGCACTCCGCAGGTACCGGAGCGCCGAGAGCGCGGCACAGCGACGCGCGCGTGAGGCACTGGGCATCGGCGAGAACGCCCTGCTCGCCCTCCGCGCACTCCTCGACGCGGAAGAGGCCGGCCGCACGGTCAACGCGAAGGACCTCGCCGAACACCTCGACATCACTCCGGCGTCGACGTCGGCACTCGTCGACCGGCTCGTCCGGAGCGGGCACGTCGAACGCCACCCGGACCCGAACGACCGTCGCGGCGTCATCCTGACCGCGTCCGGTGGCTCGATGCGCCAGGTGCTCCGGGTGATCGACCAGCTCGACTCCCGCGCGGTCGAGGCGACCGAGCACCTGTCGACCGACGACATGGCCGTCATCGTGTCGTTCCTCGACGAGATGGTCCGCGTCGTGGACGGCGTCGACGTCGCCGGTCGTGGGCACCGCGTCAGCCGGTCCGCGTAGCCTGCTGGCATGGCAGACACGGGCACCGACGGCACCGCGACGCCCGCGCCGCACGACCCCGAGGACGACATGCCCCTGGCGGAGCTCGACGCCCGGGCCCGCGCGGACGCCGCACTCCGTCGGATCCAGGCCGGGGCCGATCCCGCGCGCGAGGCGTTCGACCTCGCCAACACGATGAACGACGAGACCGTGGGGCGCCTGACGAACGCGCTCCGACGGTTCCTCGGACGGGACGGGCGCCGCACGGCCCGACGTGACGACCTGCGCTAGAACGCCGTGCCGACGGCAGCGATGTCGTCGCCGCCGTGTCCCGCAGCGCTGGCGTCGGCGTAGACCCGGCCCAGTGCGTCGAGCAGGACCGTCGACACCCCCGTGCTGCGCGCGGCGTCGGTGATGAGGCCGATGTCCTTCCGGAGACCGTCGAGCGCGAACTGCGCCGGGAACGATCCCTCGATGATCGACCCGCCCTTGGTGTGCGCGTAGACCGAGTCGCTGGCGCTGCCGTCGATCGCCTCGAGGAAGAGCGCCGGGTCCAGCCCGAGCGACTTCGCGACCGCGAGCGACTGCCCGGTGGCGGCTGTGATCGACGCGATCCAGGCGTTCGCCGCGAGCTTGAGCGCGGTCCCGGCACCGACCTGGTCCCCCGCACGCACGGTCTTCGCGCCGATCGCGTCGAGCACCGGGTCGATGCGGTCGAGCACGTCCGCGGGTCCGGCGGCGAGCATCGTCAGGGTGCCCTGCTCAGCGGGTGCCTTCGTGCCGAGCATCATCGCCTCGACGAGGGTGATCCCGTACTTCGCGGCGAGCTGCACGACGGTCTCGGTGCCGGCGACGCCGATCGTGGAGCACTGCACCCACACGGCGTCGGTCGGGGCGTCGCCCGCGGAGGCCTCGAGGACGTCCACCACCGCGTCCGTGTCGAAGAGCGTGAGCAGCACGACCTCGGCATCGGCCACCGCTGCACCGGGGTCGTCCGCCACGGTCGCACCCTGCTCACCCAGCGGAGCGGCCTTGTCGGCGCTCCGGTTCCACACGGTCACCGTGTGGCCCTCGCGGAGCAGCGACCCAGCCACCCCGGCACCCATCGCCCCGGTCCCCAGTACCGTCACCCGCACGCGCGTCTCCGTCCCTGCGCCGCACCGTGCGGTCGCCCGTTCGACGGTACGCGCCGTCGGTCAGAGCAGTCCGCGGTCCCGGAGCCACACCGCCGGATCGACCGCCACGCCACCCTGGAGGACCTCGAAGTGCAGGTGCGACCCGGTCGAGACGCCGGTGTTCCCCACGGCACCGATGCGCTGCCCCGCCGTCACGGTCTGACCCACCCGGACACCGATCTGGGAGAGGTGCCCGTACCGGGTCTGGGAGCCGTCGGCGTGCTGCAGCAGGACCTGGTTGCCGTACCCGCCGAAGACCCCGGCGGACACCACGCGTCCGGACATCGCCGCGACGACGGCCGTCCCCTCGCGCGCGGCGAAGTCGAGCCCCTGGTGGTTCGTCGAACAGGCGCCGCAGCCGCTGACCCACCGCGAGCCGAAGCCGCCCGCTGCCGGGATCGTCCCCGCGACGGGCCGGGCGACCGAGGCGCCGGGAGCCGCCTCGGACGTCGGAGCCGCTGCCGCACGACGCTCGGGTGCCCGGCCGATCGCGAAGCCGTCCCGCTCGGCGCGGGCGGTCGACGTCGCCGAGGTCGTGTACTCCTGCACGTCGAGCGCGGGGAGCGTGGACGTCACGCTCGCTGCGGTCGCCGTCTGCGGTGTGGCGACGGTGACGAACAGGCACGCGGCGACGGCGGTCGCGGTGAGCGGGACGGCCCGTGCGGACGCGAAGGCGGAGCCGATCGAGCGGAGCGGCAGCGTGATCGCCTGGGTGACGGCGTGCCCGAGGGCAGTGGGGCGGATCGCGGGCTGGTCCGTGCGCAGCGTCCGTCGCGACGGCAGGGGCTGGGGGTTCCCTGCGCTGGTGGAGACCGGGGCGGCGGGAGGGGACACCGCCGCCCCGGTGGTCGAGTGGGTGACGGCTCCGGTCGTCACGGTCGGGGACACGACCGGGACGGCCGGCGGGGCCGACGCAGCCCGGCGGGCCGACGGTCTGGCTGCCTGCGGGGTCGACGGCTCGGACGCCGGGGGTGTCGGCGCGGGCGACGCCGCGGGGAGATCGGGATGCCGGAGGCTGGCGGTGCCCGGAACGTCGGTGCCCGGCGTCTCGATGCTCGGAGCGGCGTCGCGCAGCGGCGTGGCGCCGGTGCCGGTGCCGGTGCCGGGCGCGGTGGTCGGGTCCGCCGCCGCACGCTCTGCGGCACGGCGAGCACGACGGGTGGGGAGCGGCTCGACCCCGGCCGGGGCGTTGGCCGCGTGGCGAGCGGCGCCCCGCGGGCGCATCGGCAGGCGGTCCGTCGTCGTGGACATCGGCTTCGTCGAGGGCCGGCTCAGGCGCGGACGACGCCGTCGCGGGCGATGCGCTCGAGCTCGGTCACGACGGCGTCCACCACGGCGCGGGTGATCGCGTCGGCGACGGCCTCGACCAGGACGAGCTGCTCCGGAGCCACCGCGTGGGCGGTCGTCGCGGCGACCACGCGCGTCGGGATGGCCTCGATCGCGGCGACGAGCGACGCCGGGACGAACACGGGGCCCTGCGGCTCGGCCGGGGCGGTCATCGGCGAGGTCGGCGCGGGGGCGAACGTGGCCCGGGAGATGGTCGGCGCGCTCGGAGCTGCCGGTGCCGCCGGAGCGGGGGTCGGCCGTTCGGCACGGCGGGCGATGGAGTCGAAGAGCGGCGTGGAGGACATGCTGCTTGCCTTCCGATCAGGTGGTCAGGCGTCCCGTTCTCGGGCGGGACGCGGTCGGAGTGTGCCCCTGGGCACGACTCCATTCAACCACCAGTATTTCAGATGTGCAATAGCATGTTTCGTGTATGCGCTCGTCAGTCGGGCTCGACCGCGGCCGTCGGGTCGTCGCGGCGGAGGACCTGCCGCACCCGTTCGACGATCGTCGCCGGCGGGTTGTTGTAGGCGTTCGCGGGCTCCTGTCCGCTGAGCTCCTGGATCGCCGCCATCACGGCGTCCGTCGCGTGACGACGAGCCCGGCCGGACGAGGCCTCTCCGAAGCCGGAGAGGTCGAGCGGCGTACCGAACTCGACCGTGACCTTCGCGAGCTTCGGGACGCGCGACCCCACCGGCTGGACGTCCTGGGTGCCGGTGAGGGCGACGGGCACCACGGGTGCACCACTCGTCAGGGCCAGCCAGGCCACTCCGGTGCGGCCCCGGTAGAGGCGGCCGTCGAGGGACCGGGTGCCCTCGGGGTAGATCGCGAACGCATCGCCGGCCCGGAGCCGCTCGAGCCCGAGGTCGAGGGCCTCCTGCGCCGCCGAACCCGCACCCCGCTCGACACCGATCGCGCCGATGCCCTCGAAGAAGCCCCGCGTCACCGTGCCCCGGAAGCCCTTGCCCGTGAAGTACTCCTTCTTCGCGAGGAAGAACACCTTCCGCGGGGCGAGGAGGCCGATCGTCGGGGAGTCGATGAACGAGCGGTGGTTGCTCGCGAGGATCACCGGGCCACGCTTCGGGATGTTCTTCCGACCGATGATCCGCGGCCGCCAGATCATGCGAGCGAGCGGCGCCACGAAGGCACGGCTCAGCGTGGTGTACTTCGACGATCCGGACACACGGGCCTCCTCGTGACGGGAGTCTCCGAGTGTAGTGATCACGACCCCGATCGCATGCCCGCCACGGAATGTGTCGCGATCACTCGGCCGCGGCGACGACGTCGAGCACCGCACGGCCGTAGCGCTCGAGCTTCGCCCCGCCGACGCCGGAGATCTCGGCGAGCTGGTCTTCGTCCGACGGCTTCACCGCCGCGATGCCCCGCAGCGTCGCGTCGTTGAAGACCACGTACGCCGGGACGCCCTGTTCGCGGGCCTGGGCCGCACGCCAGGCGCGCAGGGCCTCGAACAGCCCGAGGGCTTCCTGCGGCATGTCCGTCACGACGGTCCGGCGGTTGCGGGAGGCCCGGGGAGCCTTCACCGGGTCGCGCCGCATCCGGACCTGCACGCGGCCGCCGAGGACGTCGGCGCTCGTCGGGCTCAGGACGACCGTGCCGAACCCGTCGCCGGACACCGCCGCGTAGCCCTGCGCGAGGAGCTGTCGGGCGACGGTGCGCCACTCCGCTTCGCCCAGGTCGCTGCCGATGCCGAACGTGGCGAGGGACTCGTGCCGGAGCTCCTGCACGCGGGGTGACTGCTTGCCGACGAGGATGTCCACGAGGTGCGAGACGCCGTACCGCTGCCCGCGTTCACGGTCGAGCCGGACCACGGTGGAGAGGAACTTCTGCGCCGGGACCGTTCCGTCCCACGACTCGGGCGGGGCGATGCAGGTGTCGCAGTTGCCGCATGCCGTGCTCTCCTGCCCGAAGTACGCGAGCAGTCGGACGCGCCGGCACTCGATGGTCTCGCACAGGGCGAGCATCGCGTCGAGGTGCGCGCTGAGCTGCCGTCGGTGCGCGGCGTCGCCCTCGGACTGGTCGATCATCCGGCGCTGCTGCACGACGTCGTTCAGGCCGTACGCCAGCCAGGCGGTCGAGGGGAGCCCGTCACGGCCGGCACGACCGGTCTCCTGGTAGTAGCCCTCGACCGACTTCGGAAGGTCGAGGTGCGCCACGAACCGGACGTCCGGCTTGTCGATCCCCATGCCGAACGCGATGGTGGCGACCATGACGACGCCGTCCTCGCGCAGGAACGCGGACTGGTTCCGTTCCCGCACCTTGGCGTCGAGACCGGCGTGGTACGGCAGCGCCGGGATCCCCTGCTCGGACAGCGCGGCCGCGGTGCGCTCGACCGAGTTGCGGGAGAGGCAGTACACGATGCCCGCGTCGCCGCTGTGCTCGGTGCGGATGAACGTGAGGAGCTGCTGCAGCGCCCCGGTCTTCGGTTCGATGCGGTACTGGATGTTCGGCCGGTCGAAGTCGGCGACGAAGTGCGCGGCGTCGTCGAGGCCGAGCCGGGCGGAGATCTCGCGGTGGGTCTGCGGCGTCGCGGTGGCGGTCAGGGCGATGCGCGGCACGGTCGGCCAGCGCTCGTGCAGGACGCTGAGCTCGAGGTAGTCCGGCCGGAAGTCGTGGCCCCACTGGGCGACGCAGTGCGCCTCGTCGATGGCGAACAGGGCGATCTGCGCGCGGTCGAGCAGTGCGCGCGTGGACTCGAGCCGGAGCCGCTCGGGCGCGAGGTAGAGCATGTCGACCTCGCCCGAGACCACGGCGCGTTCGACCCGGGCACGTTCGTCCGGCCCCTGCGTGGAGTTGAGGAACGCGGCCCTGACGCCGTTCGCCGCGAGGGCGTCGACCTGGTCCTGCATGAGCGCGATGAGCGGCGACACGACCACGCCGACGCCGTCCCGCACGAGCGCCGGCACCTGGTAGCAGAGCGACTTGCCACCGCCGGTCGGCATGAGGACGAGCGCGTCGCCCCCGGTGACGATCTGGTCGATGATCGAGGCCTGTTCGCCCCGGAAGTCGTCGTAGCCCCACACGCGGTGCAGGACGTCGAGCGCGGCGGCTCGGGAAGCAGACACGGCGGCGGGCGCGGGCGTGGTGCTCATGCCACGAGCCTACGGCCGACCGGCGACACCCACGGCGTTGTCCACAGGTGCTGCGTCCGCCCCGTCGGCCGACCCGGCCGTCTCGTCGAGGCGGGCGGGGGCGCTCGCCCAGCCCGTGCCTCCTGGACCGAACCAGCGCCCGCCACCCGCCCAGACCGGTGCCGGACCACGGAACCGCGGTGCGGCCGCGCCCGCGAACCGACGGTCGAGGTGGCGCCACCGCGCGAGCACCTCGACCATGCCCCAGTAGAGCAGCGAGGTACCGACGGTGACGAGCCAGCCCTGCCAGGTCCCGTTGGCGTCCTGCGACGAGAGGTCGATCCGCGACCACCCCGGCGCCTGCAGCACGAAGATCATGATGTTGTTGAAGGCGTGCTGCAGCACGGTCGCCTCGAGACCGCCGGTGCGCAGCACGATGATCGCGGCGATGAGGCCGAACGACCCGACGTCGAGGATGCCCCAGACGTTGTAGCCGTTCGGGATGTGCAGCAGGGCGAACACGACGGTCGACACCGCGACGGCGAGGACCGTGCCCACGATGCGGACCGGGATCCACGAGCCGATGGTCTGCATGAGGAAGCCGCGGAAGATGTACTCCTCCGCCGCGCCCTGGAACGGCACGAGCACGATGACGAGCACGAGCGTCGTGGTCAGCGTGCCGAGCGACACCGTCGACTGGCCGATCGCGGCGTGGTTCCAGGCGAAGCCACCGTCCGTCGTGATCATCCCGCCGTCCCAGAAGAGCCCGGTCTGGACGACGAACATGATCGCCGCGATGACGAGCGTCGGGATGAGACACCAGGCCGTCCAGCCCCAGCGCACCCGGAACCGCGTGGACGACAGGATCCCGGCGGGACCGACGCGCGCGATCTTCACCGCGAGCAGGATGCCCGGCAGCAGGACCACGAGGGACACGAGCGACAGCGACAGCACCACCGGGTCGGTGGGGTCGAGCGCCCCGCTCGCGAGGTCGTTCTGCAGGTCGATGACCCCCTGCGGCCCCTGGTTCGCGCCGATCGGCACGAAGTACGCGACGGCGATGATCACCTGCGAGACGAAGTACCAGCCCGCGAGGAACGCCAGCGCCACGAGCGGGCGCCACCACCTCCAGCGTGCGTCGACGCGGGGCAGGCGGTGGTAGGGAACGCTCACGCCACGCAGGCTACCGGGCCGGGCAGGATGGGAGCCGTGCTCACCGTCGTCCTCGGCCTGTCCGGCGCGCTCGTCTACGGGTTCGCCGACTTCCTCGGCGGCCTCGCGTCACGTCGTGTCCGTGCGGTGACCGTCGCCGCCGTCGCCGCGGCGGTCGGGATCCTGCCCCTGCTGGTCGGGCTCGTGGTGGTCTGGGGTGCGTTCGGCGCGGAGTCCGTCCTGTGGGGCGCGGTCGCGGGGGTGTCCGGAGGCATCGGCGTCCTCCTCCTCTACCGCGCGCTGGCGATCGGCCCGATGAGCGTGCTCTCGCCGCTGACCGCCGTCTTCGCCGCCGTCGTGCCGGTCCTGGTGGCGGTGTTGCGCGGGACGGCGTTGTCGGGCCTCGCGGTGGTCGCGCTGGTGGTGGCGGTCCTCGCGGTGGTCCTGGTGGCATCGGTGCGGGACACGTCGGGTGCGCGGGTGACCGCGGTGGGGCTCGTGACGGCGGCCGTCGCAGGGTGCGGCTTCGGCGGGATCGTGCTCGCGTACGACATGACGCCGTCGGACGCGGGGGTGGCGCCGTTGGTCGTGTCGCGGGTGCTGCAGGCGGTGCTGCTCGGGACGGCGGCGGTCGTGGTGACGCGGCGGGCGGCGGTCACGGGGCAGGCCGCGGGGCGGGGCCCTGGAGGCGCGGCAGACCCCGCGAGGTCGGCCGACGCTCCGGGGTCTGCCGCGCCTCCCGGCATCCGTGGTGGCGGACGCTGGCCGGCTCGCCTGGTGTGGACGGTGGTCGCCTGCGGCGTCCTCGACGCCGCGGCGAACGTGTTCATCCAGGCGGGGCTGCACTCGAGTGAGGACCCGGCGACCCTGCCCGTGGTGAGCGTGCTCAACGCGCTGTACCCGATCGGGACGGTCGTGCTCGCCGGGATCGTGCTCCGGGAGCGGCTGACGCCCGTGCAGTGGGCCGGGATCGTGCTGGCGTTCGGCGCCGCGGTGGGGTTGGCGCTCGCGTAGGGGGTCGCGGCGCCGCACTGGGCGAGTCTCGCCTGAGCGGACAGTTTCGTGCTCGCAGAGCCGCGAAACTGTCCGCGGAGCCGAGACTCGGGGCGGCCGGAGCGGGCGTCAGGCGTCGGGGATGAGCCGCTTGCCGAGCGAGACCGTGCGGTCGTCGGTGTAGCCGAGTGCCTCGTAGAAGCCGATGACCTGCTCGTTGCCGGCCCGGACCTGCAGGTTGAGCTTCGGGCAGCCGAGGTCCGTCAGCAGTCGCTCGAACTCCGCCATGAACGCGCGCCCGAGCCCCGAGCCCTGCAGGTCCGGCTGCACCGCCAGGTAGTTCACCCAGCCGCGGTGCCCGTCGAACCCGGCCATGCCCGCTCCGACGACCGGGTGGGCGGGGTCGTCGGCGTCCTCGGCGACCAGGAACAGCTCGGGCTGCACGGACAGCTTCCGGGCGATGTCGCGGCGGGGCTCGTTCCACGGCCGGACGAGACCGCAGGCCTGCCACAGGGCGACGACGGCTTCGGTGTCGGCCGGGTCGAACCGGCGGAGGAGGTGCTGCATCACTTCACCGTAACGGTGCTGTGGACAACCTCGTCACGGGGTCGTCGTCGTGATCTGATAGACCTGTCCGACCACCCCATCCGGATCAGGAGCCCCGTGACCGCACACGAGACACTCCCGTCGCGCCGAGACCGCCGCGACGGCGCGGCCGGTGCTGCACGACGGGCACCGCGTCGCCGCCAGACCGTGGGTGGCGCCATCGTCTCGCTCATCGCCGAGCTGCTCATCATCGCGGGCGCCGGCACCGGGCTGTACGTGGTGTGGACGGCGTGGTGGACGGACGTCGTCGCGGTCAACGAGCAGACGAAGCTCGTCGACGGCCTCGGGCAGAAGGACGTCTCGGGGACCGGCACCGAGCACCGCGGGCCCGCTCCCGTGCTCGCCGAGCCACCGAACGTCACCGATGTCTTCGGCACGATGCAGATCCCCCGGTTCGGCAAGGACTACGAGCGCCCGATAGGCGAGGGCACCGACCGCGAGAAGGTCCTCAACACGATCGGCCTCGGCCACTACCAGGACACCGCGATGCCGGGCGCCGAGGGCAACTTCGCCGTCGCCGGGCACCGGGTGACCTACGGCAAGCCGCTCAACCAGATCGCCGAGCTCAAGACCGGCGACGACGTCGTGGTGCGGGTGACCGACGCGAAGACGAAGTTCGACGTCTGGTACGTGTACAAGGTCACCGACTCGCAGATCGTCACGCCCGACCACGTCGAGACCATCGCCCCGGTGCCGAACAAGCCGGGGGTCGAGCCGACGGCCGACGATCGCTGGCTGACCCTGACCGCGTGCCACCCGATGTGGTCGGCGAAGGAGCGGTACGTCACGCACGCCAAGCTCGACTACTGGATGCCCGCGTCGGAGGGCACCCCGAAGGAACTCTCGGAGACGTCGAAGTGATCTTCCCGTTCGTCTGGCGCATCCTGCCCGGCCCCGCGGCGCTCAAGGTGATCGAGTTGCTCGTGCTCCTCGCGGCGATCGTGTGGGTCCTGTTCACGTTCGTGTTCCCGTGGGTCGCTGCGGACATCCTGCCGCCGCCGGACGGCACGGTGGACGTGTCGCCGTCGCCCTGACGCGCGGCGGGCTCCGCGAGCGTCCTGGAACCGCAGTGTGCGAGGTTCCGCTGACGGTGGGACGTCGGGGGCCTCGCACCGAGCGCGGGACCTCGCACGGTGGTGAGGCGGGGGCGCGGGCGGGTGCGTGCGCGCCCCCGCCTCACCAC
>NZ_JAFEVQ010000051.1:0-12580 GCF_020882855.1 Curtobacterium sp. GD1
CCGACGGGCTGCTGCACGGGCGCGGACACCGGGGCGGGTGCACGGACCACGACGGTGCCGAAGACACGGCCGACGGCGTAGCCGAACACGGTCGAGACCGCCGAGGTCACGATCGCCAGGGCACGGAGGCCCCCACCGCGACCGAGGGCCCCGAGCTCGCGGAGCACCGCGCCGGGCAGGACCCGGGTGAGGTACGTCGACTCGCTCGAGAGCGAGTCGCGGGCACCGACCCGGCGGCTCAGCACGGCCTTCGAGATGCCCTCGTAGTAGCTCCGGCGTCGCAGGTACCGCATCGTGACGCGGTCCGGGGAGACCCGGTGCGAGACGTTCGAGCGCGGCTCGAAGCGGATGCGGGCGCCGGGACGGATCCGGGCGATGCGGATGCAGAGCTCGGTCTCCTCGCACCCCAGCGGGTGGTTGCCGACGCGACCGATGCCGGAGCGGAAGCCGCCGGCGGCGAGCACGACGTCACGGTGGAAGGCCATGCTCGACCCGATGACGTTGCGGACGTCCGCGGACGTGGTGGGGAGGCCGGTGTAGCTGCACCCGACGATCCAGAGCAGCTCGTCCGGGTAGGGTCCGGCGCCGGTCGCGGTCGGCCACGACGGGGTCGCCCGGCCGCCGACACCGACGACGTCGGGCAGCTCGAGCGCCTCGACGAGGTGCATCAGCCAGTCCGGGTCCGCCGTCGCGTCGTCGTCCAGGAAGGCGACGACGTCGGCCTCGGTGAGTGCGACGCCGGTGTTGCGCGCACCCGAGAGGCCGCGGTCCTCGGCGTTCTCGACGACCCGGAGCTCCGGCCAGCGGGCGGCCGCACGGCGGAACAGCTCCGGCTCGTGGTCGATGACGACGATCACCTCGGTCGCGTCGGGCTGGCGCTTCGCCGACTCGACCGCGTCCTGCAGGTCACCCCAGCGCTGCTGCGTGTAGGCGCAGATGACGACGGCGACCGTCGCGACGCTCACGCCGCTTCCTCGTCCATCGCCGGCACGGCGGCCGGGACCACGAGGCCCGAGACCGGGGTCGGCATGAGGCGCATGCGGGCCTTGGCCTCGCGGGCACGACGACGCTCGTGCATGATCGACTTCAGGACGCGGATGCCGTCGCTGACCGCGTTGAGGTTGCTGGTGCCGTGCACGCGGAGCTTCTCGTGGCTCGGCACCTCGGTGATCGCGAACTCCGCGGCGGACCAGCGGCAGGTCAGGATCGTCTCGATCTCGAAGCCGTCACCCCAGCGCATCGAGCCGTCGGTCGGCTGCGGGAGCGTCGACGACAGGAGCCCGATCGTCGGCAGTGTGTCCGCCCAGAAGGCGTTGTAGCCGTAGCAGAGGTCGGTGTACCGCGCACGGAGCAGCACGTTGGAGATCATGTTGAGGCCCTTGTTGCCGAGGCCGCGGATGATCGTGATGTCGTCGCTGCCGCCACCGGGTGCGTAGCGGGAGCCCTTCGCGACGTCGGCACCGTCGACGAGCGCCTGCACGAAGCGCGGGATCTCGGCGGCGTCGGCGGAGCAGTCGGCGTCGAACATGACGACGACGTCGCCGGTCACGGCCTCGAAGCCGCAGGCGAGCGCGTTGCCCTTGCCCTTGCGGGTCTGCTGCACGACCTTGATCGTCGGCATGAGGCGCTGCGCCGTCGCGATGGTGTCGTCCACCGAGTTGCCGTCGACGAGGATCACCTCGTAGACGGGCGGGAGCTGCGGGAGGATGATCTCGAGGTTGCGGGCCTCGTTCCTCGCGGGGATGACGACCGAGACGCGGGGGTCTCGGGGTCGGACGGTGCTGGCGGACATGGTGCTCCTGTCGGGTTCAGGCTGCATGCGGGAGTGGTCGAGGGAGGACCCGGCGCTGGGTGGGCGTCGGAACGGGGGTACACCGTTCCCTGGGCTTGGACCAACCATCGTCCGGCGGACGGGGCTGGTCAATGCGGGTGGGCACTGGTTGCGGACCCCCGAGTGCGGATACGGAAACCCGCAAGCCGCGGCCGGGTGGCGTGTCGGCACGCACGAGGGCCCTGGAGGCGCGGGGCGGGCCCGCCACGCGCCTCCAGGGCCCTCGCTGGTCACGTCAGGGACGCGACTCGTGCGTCGTGAAGGCGGCGCGCAACGCGGTCGCCAGCTCGGCGACGTGCGGCTCGCGGAGGAGCGAGCTGTGCTCGCTCTCGATGCGCACCGTGGTGGTCGCACCGCGGAGCACGTCGTTCCAGCCGTCCACGTCGGGGTTGCCGTCGGCGAGCACGAACGTGGCCGTGCCGTCGTAGGGGGAGGGCGTGTGCCGCCGCGTCACGATCGTGGCCTGGTCGAAGAGGGCGTCGAAGTCCTTCTGCCCGCCGTAGCGGAGGACGCCGGCACCGTAGGCGCGGACGCGCTTGGCGAACTCCTCGCCCACCGGCACGCCGGCGGGCAGGATGCGCTTCGCCGCTCGGTCGAGCCCGCGCTTGAGTGCTCGGAGCGTCGGGTTGCGCACCGGGCTCTCCGCCATCCGGCCGAAGTGCAGTTGCGCCTGCTCGGTGCTGCTGCGCGGCAGGTAGCTGTCCAGGATCGCGACGTGCTCGACCCGCTCGCCGCCCTCGGTGAGGAGCTTCGCCACCTCGAGGGCGACGAGGCCGCCGAGGGAGTGCCCGACGAGCAGGTACGGGCCGCGGGGCTGGACGATGCGCATGAGCTCGACGGTGCGCCGTGCGGTGCGCTGGATGCTCCAGTCCGGGATCGCCCGTCGCTCGAGACCGTGCTGCTGGAAGGCGTACACGTCGTGCTCGGGCAGGTACCGGGACAGCGGCAGGAACGTCAGGCCGAGGGCTCCGGCCCCGCTGAGGCAGAACACGGGCGGGCGCCCGGGGACGCGGGCCTCGGAGACCTTGACGACGTCGGGGTGGCTCGGCAGGGACTTCGCCCCCGAGCGCACCCGTCGGGCGAAGGCACGCAGGGTGGGCTGTTCGAGGAGCTCCGACGCACGGAGGTCGACGCCGAGCCGGGCCTGCACGATCGCGAGCATCTCCTCGGCGGAGAGCGAGTCGCCGCCGAGCGCGGTGAAGTCCTCGTCGAGGTGCACGCCGCGGAGTCCGAGCACCTCGGCCCAGATCTGCCCGACGACGAGCTCCCACTGGTCGTACTCGCCCTCGACCATCTCGACCTCGAGCGACGGCGCACCGGGCAGCTTCGCCCGGTCGACCTTGCCGCGCTCGTTGCGCGGCAGTTCGGGCATCGGGACGATCGCCGCCGGCACCATGTACTCGGGCAGTTTCGCCCGCAGTGCGCGGCGCAGGGCCGCCGGCGCCGGGGTGCGGCGACCGGGACGGCCGACGACGTAGGCGACGAGGCGCGTGACGGCGGGCGGGTCGACGAGGGCGGTGACCACGACGTCGTGGACGTCCTCGACGGCACGGAGTGCCGCCTCGACCTCGCTCGGCTCGACGAGGTACCCGCGGACCTTCACGGCGTCGTCGTCGCGGCCGAGCAGGACCAGGCAGCCGTCCTCCTCGACGCGCGCGAGGTCACCCTGGCGCCACAGTGGGGTGCCGTCCTCGTCGACGGAGAGGTGCTCGCTCGTCTTCTCGGGCGCGCCCCAGTAGCCGGCGGTCATGCCGTCCCCGATGACCACGAGCTGGCCGGTCTCCCCCGTCGCGGCGGCGGTGCCGTCCTCGCGGAGGACCCGGGCGGTCTTGCCCGGCGGCACGTACCCGGCCGGCACGACGCCGTTCGGGACGGCGTCGTCCGGACCGACCGGGAAGTAGGAGACCGCCCCCATCTCGCTCGACCCGAACCCGTTCCAGAGGACCGTGCGGGCGCCGAGGACCGGGCGAGCGGCGTGCACGTCGGTGCCGGTGATCGGCTCGCCGACCGTCATGACGAGTCGGAGTCCGGCGAGCGCGGCGTGCAGGTCCGTGCCGCGGTCGCGCACGGTGGAGACGATCGACCGGAGCAGGTGCGGCGTGCAGACCACGGCGGTGACGTGCTCGGCGGCCATGCCCTCGAGGAGTCGCTCGGTCCCGAGGTCGCGCGCGTCGAGCAGGACCGCGGCGGCCCCGCTCAGCATGCTGTCGAGCGTGGTGAGGATGCCGGCGGCGAAGGACAGCGGCAGCACGACGCCCACGAGGTCGCCCGGGCGGTAGTCGGCGCTCCAGGCACTCTGCTCGGTGTTCCGGAGGAGCTGTCGGTGCGTCATCGCGACGCCCTTCGGCAGGCCCGTGGAGCCCGAGGTGAACACGATCGCGGCGGGGTCGGTGCCACCGGGGCGGGAGGTCGCTGCGGGTTCGGTTCCGGTCGCGGTGCCGGCGGCGGTCGCGCTGCCGGTCGCGGCCTGCTCGGTGCTCGTCACGATGAGGGCGTCGAGGTCGTGCACGGTGCCGTCCGGGCCGAGGACCGCGGCGGCGAGGTCCGCACGGGTGTCGTCGGCGAGCACCTCGCCGATCCCCGCGAGCGTGACGACGTGCTGCAGGCGTGCCTCGGGCAGGTGGTCGTCGAGCACGACGATCGTCCGCCCGGCGGCGATCAGCGCGAGCATGCCCACCACGGTCTCGGTCGTGTGCCCGGCCATGATCCCCACCGGGACCGACGCGCCGGTGCGCTCGGGTCCGACGCCGGCGCCGGTGCGGTCGTCGGGCCGGAGGACCTCGGTGAGCCGTGCGGCGAGCGCCCGGACCGTCCGGTCCGTCTCGGCGAAGGTGCGGGCGGTCCCGGCACCGGCGAGCGCCGGGGACTCGGGGAACGCTGCGACGACGCGCGTCCACCGGTCGAGGACCGAGTGGTCGTCGGATGCCGGGACGGCCGGTTCGACCGTCCGGTGACGCGCTGTCGGGTGTGTCGGACGCATTGCTTCTCCCCTGGGTCGTGCGGGCCGGTGGTGCGCTGCTGGTGCTTGGAGGACGGTAAGCCGACCGGACGCCCCCGATCGAGGGGCCGAGGAGCGCCGTGCGGGGATCCTGCGGTTTGGCGCATCCTCGCGATCCGCCGTGGATCCCCGGTGACGGACCTATCGGTTCGCTGTGCGCTCGCGGGCGCGGACGGTGCGGCGGGACCGCCCGTAGCGGAGCACACCACGCCCGACGGCCAGGAGCTCGACCCAGCGCATCCGTCCGACCTCGCGGAGGAACGCGGCGTCGTCGACCGGCGCGTCCGCGGTACCGACGGCGACCGGTGCCGCTGCCGGGGTGACGGCCGGTTCGGCGGCGGTGCCCGAGACGAGGTGGCGCACGGCCCGCGGGGCGCGCTGCAGCGCCATCCCGAGCGTGCGGGGCCGCAGGGCGATCTTCGTGAGCCAGGCCCCGAGTCCGGTGCCGTAGCCTTCCGCCTGCTTCCGGAGCGCCGGGAGGTCCGCACGGTGCCGGTGCCAGACCAGCGCCGCGGGTTCGACGACGAGCGCGGCGCCCGAGAGCACGACGCGCGAGAACATGTCGATGTCCTCGCCGCCGCCGGTGACCGTGCCGACGCCGAGTGCCTCGTCGAAGCCGCCGAGCTCGGTGATCGCCGACCGACGCATCGCGAAGTTCGCACCCGTGCCGTAGTCACCGACCGCGAACGGGAAGAGCGGCCGGTCGACGGGCGGTGCCGAGAGGCGGTGCACGCGCGGCACGAGGTTGCGCGACCAGGTCACCCGTTCGTCGAAGTACCGCTGCGTGGGGGTGCGGAGCTCACCGCTGGCGACGAGTCCGCTGACGCAGACGACGTCGTCCCCGCGGGAGAACCCCGAGGCGACGGCACGGAGCCACGCCCGGTCGACCACGACGTCGTCGTCCGTGAAGGCGACGATCTCGTGCCGCGCGGCCAGGACGCCGGCGTTGCGTGCGCTCGAGAGGCCCGGGACGGGTTCGCGGACGTACCGCACGCGATCGTCGTCGAGGGCATCGACGAGTTCGCGCGTCGACTCGTCGGAGGGCGCGTTGTCGACGATCACGACCTCGAAGTCGGGGTGGTCCAGGGCGAGCAGCGAGTCGAGGGCGGCGCCGAGCTGGTCGGCGCGGTCACGGGTGCACAGGACGACGGAGGTGCTCGGCAGGCGGACCGGGATCGGCGGTTGCGGGACGGCGGGCAGGGCGGCGACGGCGGCACGGAGCGCGGCGACCTCGATCGTCTCGTCGGACACCGGCAGGTCGACGAACCCGAGGGGTGCCACGCCGTCGCGGACGAGGAGCCTGGCCGACCGGTGGCCGGCGGCGTCGTGCAGCCCCACCGTGCCGGCGTCGTCCGCGGGGACCTCGGCGAGGTCGACGGCACCGACCCACACGGCACCGCCCCAGGTGGGGTCGACGGCGCTCGACATCGGGCGGGCGAGCTCGACGCGGGGCGGGAGCGAGCGCTGGATGGTGTCGGTCATGGGAGAGCCTGTCTCGTGTCGGGGGACGTGCGCGGTCGCAGCCGGCCATCCCACCGTCGCTGCGGGGACGGCGGGGGTCAACGAGCAGGCGGAACCGTGCGGTTTCTCCTCGCTCGACGCCCGCCACGCGTGCGTGATCCCGCAATGCCGCAGGCCCTCCGCACTTCCCGGTGACCGCTCTCCCGTGCGCCCTCGGCCCCCGGTTACCGTCGTGACACCCGCAAGGCCGCTGCCAGTCGCCGGCCCAGACCCGAAGGGACGCTCGATGCGTCAGTCGATCGCGGTGGTCGAGCAGTGACCGCCACCACGACCCCCACCAGGATGTCGCTCCGCCACGGAACCCGCGTGCTGCCGACCTCACCGGTGCCGTCCCTCGTCGCCGCGGGACTCGGTTTCGCCGGAGCCGCCCTCATCGCGGCCGACGCGTCCGGTCCGCTCCGCACGGCCGTCGTGCTCGTCGCGCTGTTGGTCGTCCCGGGTCTGCCGGTGGTCCGGTTGCTCGGGCTCCGCGAGCCGATCGGGCGCGCCGGACTCGTCGTCGCGTCCAGTGCCGCGATCGACGCGGTCCTCGGGCTCGCGATGGTCTGGACGGGGCAGTGGGTCCCGCTGCCCGCCGCCGGGCTCCTCCTGCTCGTCGCCGGGTGGGTGTCGCTCGGCCAGGGCGTCCAGACCGCACGCACCGCGCCCAGGTCGGCCCGCGCGCGGTCGGCCCTGCCGACCGCGGTCCTGGTCCGCACCGTCGCCGCGTCGGGCGTCCTCGTCACCGGAGCCGCGCTCTGGGCGGTGGGTGTCGCGCAGACGGACTCGACCGGACTGGGCGAGTGGGGCCTCCTGGCTGCACTGCCCGCGGTCTGGTGGGCCGGCGCCGCACTCGTGTTCGTCGTCGCCCTGGTGACGCTCATCGACCGTCGCCACCACGTGGTGGTCCGCGCGGTGTCCTCGGGCGTCCTCCTGCTCGTCATGTACGGCACCTCGAACCTGATCGCCGCCGAGCCCCGACCGCCGTGGGTGTTCAAGCACATCGCGGTGACCGCGTACATCCTGCAGCACGGCGCCGTCGACCCGTCGATCGACATCTACAACCGCTGGCCCGGGTTCTTCAGCTTCAGCGCGTTCCTCGGCGCCGCCACCGGCACGCTCGACGCGGCGGACCCGGTGCGCTGGACGGAACTCGCGTTCGCCCTCGCCGACGGGGCGCTCGTCCTCGGGATCGCACGGGCACTCGGTGCGAACGGCCGCTGGGCGTACGTCGCCGCGGTCCTGTTCAGCGCCGCGAACTGGGTCGGGCAGGACTACTACTCCCCGCAGGCGTTCGCGTTCTTCCTGTTCCTCGCGGCGGTCCTCGTCGCGCTGACCGTCCTCCGCGGCGAGCCCAACGTGATCGGGCGGTGGAGCGCGACGCTGACCGGCCGGCTGCTCCGTGCACGCCGCTCCCCCGTGGCCGAGGCGGTCGCCACGCCGACGCGGGCCGCCGTGGTCGCGGCGGTGGCGCTCGTCGTCGTCCTGCAGTTCGTCATCACGGCTTCGCACCAGCTGACCCCGTTCGTGGTCGTCGCCGCGTTCGTGCCGCTCCTCGTGCTCGGCTTCCTCCGCCCCTGGTGGCTCGCCGTCCCGCTGACGCTGCTCCCCCTGCTCTACCTCGTGCCGAACCTCGACTACATCCAGGAGAAGTTCGGTCTCACCACCGGCTTCGACCCGGTGAGCAACGTCACCGCCGCGTCGACGTCGATCGCCATCCCGTCGATCGCGACGACTCTGCAGTCCCGCGCGGTCCTCGGGATCACGGCACTCGTCGCCGTGTGCGCCGTCATCGGACTCGTCCGGATGGTCCGCGGTGGGCACGCCCGACGCGCCCTCGTGGTGCTCTGGCTGGCGGCCTGCCCGATCGTGCTCGTGCTCGGGCAGAGCTACGGCGGCGAGGCGAAGTTCCGCGTCGTCCTGTTCTCCGCGCCGTTCCTGGCGATCGCAGCCGTCCACGCCTTCCACGGCCGCCGACTCCGCATCGCCGCCACGGCCCTGGTGCTGACCGTGACCACCGCGCTGTTCCTCGGCGCCACGTTCCAGACCGAGCAGGCGAACCAGACCGCACCGGCCGACGTGGCCGCGGCGAAGTGGCTCGACGGCCGGTTCCAGGCGGACGACACCCTCACGACCGTCGGCAGCTTCCCGTCGATCATCGGCGGGAACTACGAGAACTTCCTCCGCCACTGGGGCCAGGTCGACTCGCTGCAGAGCGAGGCCGCGTGGTTCCCGAAGGGCATGACGGCCGACGACCTCACCGGTGTCCTGCAGGACCGCGACCAGGGCGGACACTCCTGGCTCGTGTTCTCGGCGGCGCAGCGAGCCGACGCCGTCACCCGCGGGACGCTCACCGGCGCGCAGATCGACGCCATCGAGCGGTCCGTGGCCGACGAGGGCACCCTCCGCTACGACCGCGACGGAGTCCGGATTTACGAGGTGCGCGATGCAGCATGAGCCGGGGGCACGTCACCGGATGACCACCCGGCGGTCCTTCCTGCGCCGCGGCGCGACGATCGCCGGCATCGCGGGGGTCGCCGTGGTCGCCGGCACCACGGCCGTCGTGCTGCCCACGCGTGCCGGTGACTCGACCGCCCGCGCCGAACGCATGCCCACCGGGGCGCTCGAGTCCGAGGGGACGCGGTGGGTCCCCTACCTCGCACAGGACTTCGACCTCGACGCCGCGCTCGGTGAACTCCTCGCGGTGTACCCGCGGATGGCGGAGTACAGCGGGATGCGGGACACGTCGGGCAAGGGGCTCTACTCCCCCGACCAGGTGGTGTCGGTGCACGACTCGGTGCTCGACCTCCACCTCCGCAGCAACGGGTCCCAGCCCCTCGTGGCGACGGTCCTCCCCGCCGGCTACCGGGCGTACACGCACCAGCGCGTCTCGATCCGGTACCGCGCCGACGAGGTCCCCGGCTACAAGTTCGTCATGATCCTCTGGCCGCTGTCCGGCGACTGGAACGAGGGCGAGATCGACTGGCCCGAGGGTGACCTCACCGGCGACGTCCGCCCGGTGTCGGCGATCCCGGGCAGCTACGACCCCGCGACCGAGGCGATGACGTTCCTGCCCGAGGACCCGACGGTGGTGTCCGGCGGGCAGACCGACTGGCACGTCGCGACCGTGGAGTGGACCGCCGACGCGGTGCGCTTCTACTGGGACGACGAGCTGCTCGAGACCGTCACGGGCGCGGTGCCCACGACGCCCATGCGCGTGACACTGCAGGCGGAGACGATCATCCACGACGCCGAGGTGCCGGCCGACGCATCCGGGCACGTGCTCGTGGACTGGGTGGTCGCGTACCGGAAGAGCCGGGTGCAGTCCTGACCTGATCGGCTGCCCTGGCGTGTCGGTTCGTCGCCTGGCCTGTCACGCGGCTTCTGCGCCGGAAACGGAACAAGCCCCCGGGAGATCCCGGGGGCTTGTTCTACGAGTGCTGGGGTACCTGGACTCGAACCAAGAACGACGGTACCAGAAACCGCTGTGTTGCCAATTACACCATACCCCAAAGGCCCGGAGGCCTTCGGTCCCGGTTGCCCGGGGCACGATCAACTACTGTACAGCATCCCGGAGGTCCGTGAGACCACCGACGAGATCCCGGTGCACCGCGGCGGCCGTGACCGCCCCGTGGCCGGCCGCCACGATCAGCTGTTCCGGTCCGGGCGGCGTCACGTCGCCCACGGCGTACAGCCCGGGCACGCTCGTCCGTCCGGAGCGGTCGATCACGACGAGCCCCTCGGCGTCGCGGCGGAGGTCCGCGTCGACCCAGTCCAGGTCGGCGTGCCACCGGGGCCGGACGAACCCGCCCGTCCGCGGCTCCACGTGCCCGTCTGCGAGGCGGACGCCGGTCATCCCGGAGCGGTCCCCCTCGAGGTCCGCCACGGCCCGCTCGTCGACGCGCACGCCCGCTGCGGCCAGGCGGGCACGGCCGGCGTCGTCGAGCGGCGCGATGCCGTTCGTGTACACGATGAGGTCGTCCGCCCACGCCGCGAGCAGCAGGGCGCGATCGACGACGTCGTCCGTCTCGCAGAGGAACGCCAACGGCTCGCCGGCCTTCTCGTAGGCATCGCACTCGACGCAGCTGTGCACCGCGGTGCCGTAGAACGCGCGGAGCATCGGGAGCGCCGGGAACTCCTCGCGCAGGCCCGTCGCGAGCACGACGGCGCGGGCCGTCGCCTCGACCTCGGTGCCGCGCCAGGCACCGTGCACGAGCCACCGGTCGCCCTCCGGCGCGATCCGGTCCACGACCGTCTGCACGACCGTGGCCTCGGCGTAGGCCTCGACCTCTGCGCGCCCGAGCTTCCGGAGCTCGAGGGGTGAGACACCGTCGCGTGTCAGGAACCCGTGCGACCGCAGCGTGGCCGCGTTCCGGGGGCGGTTGGCGTCCACGAGGAGCACCGTGCGCTTCGCACGGACGAGGTTGAGGGCGGCACTGAGCCCGGCCGGGCCGGCACCGACGACGACGACGTCGACCGTCAGCCGCTCGGCTGCGTCAGCCTGCCGGTCGGCCGCGTCACCCTGCCGTTCGGCCACGTCAGCGGTCCGCGAGGCGACGCAGGCGCGTGACGGTGGACTCCTTGCCCAGGATCTCCATCGACTCGAACAGCGGCGGGCTGATCCGTCGACCAGACACCGCGACGCGCAGCGGACCGAACGCCACACGGGGCTTCAGGCCGAGATCGTCGATGAGCGCCGAACGGAGCGCGCCCTCGATCGAGGCCGTCGTCCAGTCGTCGAGCGGCTCGAGCGCGGCGATGCTCGCGCGGAGCACGTCACCGGCGTCGGCCTTGAGGGTCCCCAGGGCGTCCTCGTCGATCTCGAGCGCGTCGTCCGACGTGAAGAGGAACGCCAGGAGCCCCGGTGCCTCGCCGAGGAGCTGCATGCGCTCCTGGACGAGCGGCGCCGCCTTCGTGAGGATCTCGAGCTGCTCCGGCGTCACCGGATCCGACACGATGCCCGACAGGTACGGCAGCAGCCGCACGCGGAAGTCGTCGGCGTCCAGCAGGCGGATGTGGTCACCGTTGATCGCCTCGGCCTTCTTGTGGTCGAAGCGCGCGGGGTTCGGGTTGACGTCGGAGACCTCGAACGCCCGGACCATCTCGTCGACCGTGAACACGTCGCGGTCCGGACCGATCGACCACCCGAGCAGCGCGAGGTAGTTGACGAGCCCCTCGGGGATCATCCCGGCGGCACGGTGGTGGAACAGGTTCGACTCGGGGTCGCGCTTCGAGAGCTTCTTGTTGCCCTCCCCCGTGACGTACGGCAGGTGCCCGAACACCGGGATGAACTCGGCGAGGCCGACCTCGTACAGGGCCTCGTACAGGGCGATCTGGCGCGGCGTCGACGACAGGAGGTCCTCGCCGCGGAGCACGTGCGTCACGCCCATCAGCGCGTCGTCCACCGGGTTGGTGAACGTGTACAGCGGCTTGCCGTTCGGCCGGACGACCACGAAGTCCGGGAAGGTGCCCTGCTTGAAGGTGATCTCACCGCGCACGAGGTCCTCGAAGCTCAGGTCGCGGTCGGGCACGCGCAGCCGCAGTGCCGGCTCACGCCCCTGGTCGCGGAAGGCCTGGCGCTCGGCGTCGGTGAAGTCGCGCTCGTGGTTGTCGTAGCCCTGCTTCGGGTCACGCCCGGCGGCCTTGTTGCGGGCCTCCATCTCCTCGGGGGTGACGAAGGACTCGTAGACGTGTCCGGAGGCCTTGAGCTTCGCGATGACGTCCTCGTAGACGTCCGTCCGCTCGGACTGCCGGTACGGACCGTGCGGGCCGCCGGCCTCGACGCCCTCGTCCCAGTCGAGCCGGAGCCAGCGCAGTGCCTCGAGGATCTGCTGGTACGACTCCTCGCTGTCACGGGCGGCGTCGGTGTCCTCGATGCGGAACACGAGCTTGCCGCCGGTGTGCCGCGCGTACGCCCAGTTGAACAGCGCAGTACGGATCAGTCCGACGTGCGGCGTTCCCGTCGGGCTCGGGCAGAAACGGACACGGACATCGGAACCGGAAGCGGTGGTGAATGGCGCAGTCATGACACGACGATCCTACCGGCCCGGCACCGACCGCCACGAGGGGGTGTGGAGGACCCGCAAACGCAGAAAACCCCTGACCACGTGGTGGTCAGGGGTTCCCTGGTGTTGCAACGTTGAGTCCGGCGGCGTCCTACTCTCCCACAAGGTCCCCCTTGCAGTACCATCGGCGCTGAGAGGCTTAGCTTCCGGGTTCGGAATGTGACCGGGCGTTTCCCTCTCGCTATG
>NZ_JAFEVQ010000052.1:0-12430 GCF_020882855.1 Curtobacterium sp. GD1
CGGCGCGCTAGCGGGCCCGGCCCGGGCGCGCCGGGCCCGGGCGCCCCGCGCACGCGCTCGTCCCCGTCGCCCGCGCCCGTCCCCGCGCCCGGGCCCGTCCCCGTCGCCCGCGCCCATCCCCGTCGCCCGGATCGTGAGCAGAAACGGTCGGGTGCCGTGGCGCGACCCGACCATTCCTGCTCACGAAGTGGCGCGGGGTGCGCACGCCCGGGCCCCGGGCCCGCGCCCGGCCCCGAACGCACACACCCGAACACGCGCGTGCGGTCGGCACGGGCCGTGGTGTACGGTTCCGGCAAGCGCTTTCCACCTCGGTGGCGAGCGGGCCACAGCGAGCAAGGGAGCACGCGTTGACCACGCGCACCATCGGCATCATCATGAACGGCGTCACCGGACGCATGGGCTACCGCCAGCACCTCGTGCGGTCGATCCTGGCCATCCGCGACGACGGCGGGCTCCCGCTCCCGGACGGCACGAGGCTGCAGGTCGAACCGATCCTCGTCGGCCGGAACGCCGCGAAGCTCGAGGAGATCGCCACCCGGCACGGCCTCGAGCACTGGACGACCGACCTCGACGCCGCCCTCGCCGATCCCCGCTGGGACGTCTTCGCCGACTTCGCCGTGACGAGCGCCCGCGCCGACGCCCTGCGGAAGGCGATCGCCGCCGGCAAGGCCGTCTACACCGAGAAGCCCACGGCGGAGACCTCCGAGGAGGCGCTCGAGCTCGCCCGCCTCGCCGCGGACGCCGGCGTGCCGAACGGCGTCGTCCACGACAAGCTCTACCTGCCCGGCCTCCGGAAGCTCCGCCGGCTCATCGACTCCGGGTTCTTCGGCCGGATCCTCTCCGTCCGCGGCGAGTTCGGCTACTGGGTGTTCGAGGGGGACTGGCAGACCGCGCAGCGGCCGAGCTGGAACTACCGCCGCGAGGACGGCGGCGGCATCGTCGTCGACATGTTCCCGCACTGGAACTACGTCCTCGAGCAGCTGTTCGGCCGCGTGGAGTCGGTGTACGCCCGCGCGGTCACGCACATCTACGAGCGAACCGACGAGCAGGGGGCCGGGTACGCGGCGACTGCGGACGACGCGGCCTACGGCGTGTTCGACCTCGCCGGCGGCATCACGGCGCAGATCAACTCGAGTTGGGCGGTCCGGGTCGACCGTGACGAGCTCGTCGAGTTCCAGGTCGACGGCACCGACGGCAGCGCCGTCGCGGGACTGTTCGGCTGCCGGATCCAGCCCCGGACGGCGACGCCGAAGCCGGTGTGGAACCCCGACCTGCGGGACGACCGCGACTACAGGGCGCAGTGGCTCGAGGTCCCCGACAACGAGGTGTTCGGCAACGGCTTCCGCGCGCAGTGGGAGGACTTCCTGCACGACCTCGTGGCCGGCCGCCCGCACCCCTACGACCTGCTGTCCGGTGCCCGCGGCGTGGCGCTCGCGGAGGCCGGTCTGCGCTCGAGCGCCGAAGGACGACGCATCGACCTGCCGGAGCTGACCCTGCCCACCGGGGCCGAGCCGCGCCTCCAGGGCGCCAACGCCGAGACCGTCGGAGCACGCGCATGACCACCCTGACCCTCCTCGCGCCCGACGGCACGACCAGCCGGGTCGACCTGCGCGAGCCGGCCGTGGCGGCCACCGCGAAGCCGACCGCCCCGCTCACCGAGCGCGTCGTGTACGCCGCCGCCCACGTCGTCCCGCGCACCGCCGCCGACAACACGCCGGGTGCGCCGGCGGACCTCGACTGGGACGCCACCCTCGCGTTCCGGCACCACCTCTGGTCGTGGGGCCTCGGCGTCGCGGACGCGATGGACACCGCGCAGCGGAACATGGGGCTCGACCCGGCCGCCACGCGCGAGCTCATCACGCGCAGCGCTCGCGAGGCGCAGTCCGTCGGCGGCCGCATCGTCGTCGGCGTGAACACCGACGACCTCCTGGACCAGGTCGCCACCGAGCAGCAGGTCGTCAACGCCTACGTCGCCCAGCTCCACCACGCCGAGGACGCCGGCGCGGGGGTCGTGCTCATGGCGAGCCGGCACCTGGCGCGCCTGGCGGGCAGCGATCCCGCGGTCTACCGCCGCGTCTACCGCAGGGTCATCGAGCGCGCGAGCGCCCCCGTCGTCCTGCACTGGCTGGGGGAGGCGTTCGACCCCGCCCTCGCCGGCTACTTCGGCGGTCAGCACGGCCCCGACACCGTGCTCGACATCATGGGCGACGCCGGGTCGAAGGTCGCCGGCATCAAGATGAGCCTGCTCGACGCCCGGGCCGAGGTCGCCCTCCGCTCCCAGCTGCCCGCCGGCGTCCGGATGTTCACCGGCGACGACTTCCACTACGTCGACCTCATCGCCGGGACCGAT
Source organism: Curtobacterium sp. GD1 (assembly GCF_020882855.1). NCBI lineage: Bacteria > Bacillati > Actinomycetota > Actinomycetes > Micrococcales > Microbacteriaceae > Curtobacterium > Curtobacterium sp. GD1. The sequence continues at coordinate 2,351 of NZ_JAFEVQ010000052.1, forward strand.
CGGACGCACTCCGACGCCCTGCTCGGCGCGTTCGCCGCCGTGGCGCCGATCGCCTCCGCCGCCGTCCGGGCCCTCCCCGACGAGACCGCCTTCCGCGCGCTGCTCGGCCCCACCGAGGCCCTGTCCCGCCACGTCTTCAGCGCCCCGACCTGGCACTACAAGACCGGCATCGCCTTCCTCGCCTGGCTGAACGGCCACCAGGGCGCCTTCGCCATGGTCGGCGGTCAGCACGCCGGCCGCTCCCTGCCGCACCTGTCCGAGACCGTCCGGCTCGCGAACGCCTGCGGCGCGCTCGAGGATCCGTCGCTCGCGGCGTCGCGGTGGCACGACCTGCTCACCGTGTCCGGTGTGCCCGTGACGGCCAGGAGGCGCGGCTCGACCCCCGCCGACCGCCCGCTCTCCGGGGCGGTCGCGTGAGCACCCCCGTCGTCCGCGCCACGCGGACCGGGGCCGCCCCGGGCTCCGCACCCCCGCATCCGCGGCTCTCGATCAACCAGGCGACGATCAAGTACGCCTCGCTCCGGGACGCCCTCGACACCGTCCGCGCCGCCGGCGTCCAGGCGATCGGAACGTGGCGGGAGCCCGTCGCCGAGGTCGGGCTGTCCGAGGCCGTGCGGATGGTCGCCGACTCCGGCCTCCGGGTGTCCTCGCACTGCCGCGGCGGCTTCTTCACCCTCCCGGCCGGCACCGAACGGCAGCGGGCACTCGACGACAACCGCCGGGCGATCGACGAGACCGCGGCGTTGGCCGAGGCCGGCGCGCCCGGGTCCGCGCCGGTGCTCGTGCTCGTCGCCGGAGGACTGCCCGAGGGGTCCCGCGACCTGATCGACGCCCGGGACCGCGTGGCCGACGCCCTCGCCGACCTCGTCCCGCACGCCCTCGACGCCGGCGTCCAGCTCGCCGTCGAGCCCCTGCACCCGATGTACGCCGCCGATCGGGCCGTCGTGTCGACCCTCGCGCAGGCCCTCGACCTCGCGGCGCCCTTCCCGGCCGCTGCCGTCGGTGTGGTCGTGGACACGTTCCACGTCTGGTGGGACCCGGCGCTCGCGGCCTCGGTGGCCCGCGCGGGCGCCGCCGGGCGGATCGCGAGCTACCAGGTGTGCGACTGGCTCACCCCGATCGCCGCCGACCCGCTGCTCTCCCGGGGTGTGATGGGGGACGGGCACATCGACTTCGGGCCGGTCACCGCTGCCGTGAGCGCCGCCGGGTACTCCGGGGACATCGAGGTGGAGATCTTCAACCAGGCCGTGTGGGACGCTCCGGCGACGGACGTCGTCGACCGGGTGGTCCGGGCGTTCACGGCCTCGGTGCCGCTTCCCCTGCCCCTGCCCCTGCCTCGCTGAGGGGGCGGCGGCGGACCAGCACCACGCTGTCGAGCACCTCGTGCGGCGCTCCCTCGGGCGTCACCGCGGTGCGCGGTCGGAGCTCGGCGGCCACGACCTCCCACCCGTCGTCGAGCCCCAGCGCCGCGAGGTCCTCCGCCGGCGTCGGGAAGCGGTACGCCCGCATCTCCTCGGGCAGGTCCCCGTGCGGGGGCGCGGCGTGCGCCGTCACGAGCAGGTGCCCGCCGGACGCCACGAACCCGGCCGCCCGCCGCAGGATCGCCCCACGCGGGATCTCGACCGGCCACGACTGCAGGAACGACGCCGTGACGAGGTCGAACCGCGCCGCGGTGTCCCACGAGTCGAGGTCCGCCGCGACGAACGCCGTCCGCTCCTCGACCCCGGCGGTGACGGCAGCCCGGGACCCGCGGGTGACCGCCGTCACCGACAGGTCCACCCCGGTGGTCGCCCACCCCTGCCGGGCGAGCCAGACGACGTCGCCGCCCTCGCCACAGCCCAGGTCGAGCGCGCGTCCCGCGGGCAGCGACGACGCGACGTCGGCGAGCACCGCGTTCACCCGCCCCGACCAGATCCCATCGTGCTCGGCGTAGCGAGCCTCCCACCAGCTGCGTGCGGAACCGGACTCGCTGGCGGTGCTGTCGTCGTGCGTGTGCATGCGCACACTCCACCGCACGGACCGGCCGGACCCCAAGCGGTGTTGCCACCCCGGCAACGTCGCACCGTGCGTGGCGGGGCTGCGCCGCGCCTCCTGGCCGCCCGATCGTGAGCAGAAGATGTCGGGACGCTGTCCCCGACCCGACCATTTCTGCTCACGAAGCGCCCGCGCGCCCGCGCGCCCCCGCGCCCCGCCCGTCAGTCGGCGGGGCCGGCGTGCTCGATGCGGGCGCTCGCCGTGGCCATGTGGTCGTCCATCGCCCGCTGCACCGCGAGCACGTCCCCGGCCCGGAGCGCCTCGAGGATCGCACGGTGCTCCTCGTACGCGGCCTCGGTGGCCTGGCGGGTCCGGACACGACGGCCGACCCACACACTGAGCATCGAGCGGAGGCTCTGCAGCAGGTCGGCGAGCACGTCGTTCCCGGCGGCGCGGGCGAGCAGCACGTGGAACCGGACGTCGGCGTCGATGAAGGCGTCCGGGTCGTCGAGCGCCTGGTGCTGCCGGTCGATGTAGGTCTGGAGCTCGTCGAGCTGCGCCGGCGTCGCACGCTGGGCGGCGAGGATCGCCGCGGTGCGTTCGAGCGACGACCGGACCTCGAGCAGCTCCCGGGTCCGGTTCGACGCGAGCATGAGCCCCCACGACAGGGTCGTCGGCAGCAGGTCCGAGGTCCCGCCCTGCAGGTACGTGCCGGAACCCGGGCGGATCTGCACGATGCCGAGGATCTCGAGCGCCGCGAGGGCCTCTCGCACGGCGGACCGACCGACCCCGAGCCGTTCGGCCAGCACCCGCTCCGAGGGCAGGCGTGAACCCGGTGCCAGGTCGCCGGCGGTCAGCAGGGAGACGAGCTGTCGGGCGACCTCGGAGGCGGGGGAGCCCGTCGGCACCGACTCGAGTTCGAGGCGGATGTTGAGCGGGTCGTCCGGGCTGAACGCGGGCATGCAGTGAGCGTACCGGTCGGTCAACCGGTTGCGGTGGGACTCCCTGCCGAGCCGCGGCGGGAGGGAATGGTCAACCGGTTGACAAGTTTCGAGCGACCGCGCACACTGGTCCGTGCGCACCGATGCGTCACCTCCGTTCCCGGCGCAGCAGCCGACCGGAGCACCACCCCACCCGAGCAGGAGTCATCGTGGACATCCCCGCCACGCGAGGCATCCCCACCTCGGTCGTCGAGAAGACGGCCATCCGCAAGATCGCGATCCGCATCGTGCCCTTCGTGGCGCTGATGTTCTTCATCAACTTCCTCGACCGCACCGCGATCTCCTTCGCGGCCCCGAACGGCATGGAGGCCGACCTCGGCCTGACCGCCGCACAGTTCGGGTTCGCCTCGGGCGTGTTCTTCATCGGCTACCTCGTGCTCGAGGTGCCGTCCAACCTGGCGCTGCACAAGTTCGGCGCCCGCGTCTGGCTCGCCCGCATCATGATCACGTGGGGCATCGTCTCGCTGCTCTTCACGTGGGTGCAGAACTACCCGCAGCTCGTCGGCCTGCGCTTCCTGCTCGGCATCGCCGAGGCCGGGTTCTTCCCCGGCGCGATCCTGTTCCTGTCGACCTGGGTCCCCGCCCGGCACCGCGGCAAGATGCTCGCGCTCTTCTACCTGGCGCAGCCGCTCACCAGCGTGATCGGTTCGCCGCTCGCCGGCTGGCTGATGACCCACGAGGGACTGCTCGGCGGCCTCGCCGGCTGGCGCTTCATGTTCCTCTGCGTGTCGATCCCCGCGATCATCGTCGGCATCCTGTGCCTCTTCGTGCTGAAGGACAAGCCGTCGCAGGCGAAGTGGCTCGACGAGGACGAGAAACTCTGGCTCGAGGGTGCCCTCGCGAAGGAGAACAGCCAGAAGGAGGGGAACGCGCACGGCAAGGGCGGCCTCCGAGCGGCGTTCGGCTCCGGTCGTGTCTGGATGCTCGCCGCCGTGTACTTCGGCTTCATCTACGGCCTGTACGCCCTGAGCTTCTTCCTGCCGACCATCATCGACGGCTTCCAGGAGCAGTTCGGCACCACGTTCGACCTGTTCCAGAAGGGGCTCATCACGGCGATCCCGTACGTGCCCGCCGCCGTCGTCCTCTACTTCTGGTCGCGTGACGCGTTCCGACGCGGCGTCCGGGTGTGGCACATCGCGGTCCCCGCCCTCGTCGGTGGTCTGAGCATCCCGGTGGCCCTCTACATGAACAGCCCGGCCGCCACGGTCGCCGTCATCGCGATCACCGCGTGCTCGATCTTCGCCGCGCTGCCGAACTTCTGGACCGTCCCGACGCAGTTCCTCACCGGTGCCGCAGCGGCCGCGGGCGTCGCGCTCATCAACACCGTCGGCAACCTCGGAGGCTTCGCCGCGCCGTACATCACCGGCGCCGTCAGCGAGTGGACCGGCGGGTACCAGGTGCCGATGTTCATCGTCGGGTTCTTCATGGTGCTGTCGAGCGTCCTGATGTTCGTCCTCGGCCGGACCACGAAGCGGAACGAGCGACGCGACGCCGACGCTGCCGCGCAGGCCGCGACGACCACGACCCAGGAGTCCCACGCATGACCCGCCTGTTCAACGACCCCGCGGACTTCGCGGACGAGATGGTCGACGGCTTCGTCGCCGCGAACCGCTCCCGGGTGCGGAAGGTCCACGGCGGCGTCGCCCGCTCGACCACCAGCCCCGAGGGGACCGTGGCGCTCGTCGTCGGCGGCGGGTCCGGGCACTACCCGGCGTTCGGCGGACTCGTCGGGCACGGCCTGGCCGCCGGTGCGGCGATGGGGAACCTGTTCGCCAGCCCGAGCGCGCAGCAGGTCACGGCGGTCGCGAAGGCCTCCGAGCACGGCGGCGGGGTGCTCCTGAGCTACGGCAACTACGCCGGCGACGTCCTCAACTTCGACGCAGCTGCACGGGCACTCACCGCGGCCGGCATCGACGTCCGCACGGTCCGCGTGACCGACGACGTCGCGAGTGCCCCGAGTGCCGAGGCCCACAAGCGCCGCGGGATCGCGGGCGACCTCTGCGTGTTCAAGGTCGCCGGAGCCGCCGCCGAGCGTGGCAACGACCTCGACACCGTCACGGCGATCGCCGAGCGGGCGAACGACCGCACCCGCAGCTTCGGCGTCGCGTTCTCCGGCTGCTCGCTGCCCGGCGCGGACGAACCCCTGTTCACCGTCCCCGAGGGCCGCATGGCGATCGGCATGGGCATCCACGGCGAACGCGGCATCGACGAAGCCGACGTCCCCACCGCGTCCGGACTGGCGGACCTGCTCGTCGACAAGCTGCTCACCGAGCTGCCGTCCGGTGTCGCAGTCGACGGGGCACGCGTCGTCCCGATCCTCAACGGCCTCGGTTCCGTCAAGTACGAGGAACTCTTCGTCGTGTTCGCCGCCGTGCAGCGCCGACTGACCGCGGCCGGCGCAGTCGTCGTCGAGCCCGAGGTCGGCGAACTCGTCACGAGCTTCGACATGGCCGGCGTCTCACTGACGCTGTTCTGGCTCGACGACGAGCTCGAGGAACTCTGGGCCGCCCCGGCCGACAGTCCCGCCTACCGCAAGGGCGGTGCCGTCCCGCAGGAGCCCGTGTCGTCCGACGTCCTCGAGGCCGGCGTGGTCGTCCCCGTGACCGTCGGCACCGACGAGTCCCGGGTGGCCGCGACCCGCGTCGCGACGGCGATCACGGCCGTGCGCGCGACGATCGACGCCCACGCCGACGAACTCGGCCGCATCGACGCCGTGGCCGGTGACGGCGACCACGGCATCGGCATGCAGCGCGGCTCCACCGCGGCGGACGCGGCGGCGCAGGACGCCGCAGCACGCGGCGCCGGTGCCGGATCGGTCCTCGCGATCGCCGGTGACGCCTGGTCCGACAAGGCCGGCGGCACGTCCGGTGCGATCTGGGGTGCGGCCCTGGAGGCACTGGGTCGCGTCCTCGGGGACACCTCGCGCCCGACGGCCACCACCGTCGCCGGCGCCGTGCACGCGGCCGCCGAGGCCGTCCTCGCGTTCGGGGCCGTCCCGGGCGACAAGACCATGGTCGACGCGCTCGTCCCGTTCGACGAGGTCCTCACCGCCCGCACCGCGGCCGGCGACGACCTGGTCACCGCCTGGTCCGTCGCGTCCGCCGCCGCCACGACCGCGGCCGACGCCACCGCCGACCTGCTGCCGCGGATGGGCCGCGCCCGGACCCACGGCGAGGACGCGGTCGGCACCCCCGACGCCGGTGCGATCTCGTTCGCCCTCATCACCGCCGCGGTCCTCGCGACGCTCTCCGAGAAGTAAGGAAGACCCCATGACCGAGCAGCAGTTCCGCATCGTCGTCGGCTCCGACGACGCCGGGTTCGACTACAAGGAGATCATCAAGGCCGACCTCGCCACGGACCCGCGCGTGGTCAGCGTCACCGACGTGGGCGTCGACGCGGACGGGCACACCGCCTACCCGCACGTCGCCGTCGACGCCGCACGGCTCGTCGCGAACGGCGAGGCGGACCGGGCGATCCTGATCTGCGGCACCGGACTCGGCGTCGCGATCGCCGCGAACAAGGTCCCCGGCATCCGGGCCGTCACCGCGCACGACTCGTTCAGCGTCGAGCGCTCGATCCTGTCGAACGACGCCCAGGTCCTCTGCATGGGCCAGCGCGTCGTCGGCGTCGAGGTCGCCCGGCGCATGGCGCGCGAGTGGCTCGGCTACACCTTCGACACGTCGTCCGCGAGTGCGGAGAAGGTGCAGGCAATTTGCCAGTACGACGGGTCGGCCCCGGTCGGGACCGACGCCTGATGCCCGCGTCCACGGCAGCCGCCCCGCTCACGATCGGGGTGTCGCTGAAGATGTACTTCTCCCACGCCCGGACGCTCGAGTGGGCAGCCGCCGTGGCCGACATCGCCCGGACCCACCCCGCGGTGCAGTCCGGCGCCGTCGAGCTCTTCGTCATCCCGACGTTCCCCGCGCTCGTCCCGGTGCGCGAGGTGATCGGGGACGCCCCCGTGACGCTCGGCGCGCAGGACCTGGCCTGGGCGGACACCGGCGCCTTCACCGGCGAGGTGTCCGGTGCGGAGCTGCGCGAGATCGGCGTCGCGCTCGTCGAGATCGCGCACGCGGAGCGGCGCTCCCTGTTCCACGAGACGGACGAGGAGATCGCCGGGAAGGTGCATGCCGCCTTCCGCAACCACCTGCGGCCCCTGATCTGCGTCGGGGAGGCCACTCGCGCCTCCAGTGAGACCGCCGTGGCGGACGTGACCGCGCAGCTCGACCGGTTCCTGGCGACAGCGACCGCGGACGGTCTCGCCGGGCCGATCATCGCGGCGTACGAGCCCGTGTGGGCGATCGGCGCCCCGGCGCCCGCGCCCGACGAGCACATCGTCGCGGTCCTCGCCGGGATCGAGGCGCACCTCGCCTCCCGACCGGAGCTCGCCGGCTCCGTCGCGATCTACGGCGGCAGCGCCGGACCGGGCCTGCTCACCCGTGGGCAGGGGCGCATCGGCGGGCTGTTCCTCGGACGGTTCGCCCACGACCCCGCCGCGATCCGGACCATCCTCGACGAAGCCGCGCAGCTGGGGGCGACCGCATGACCTCCCTGCTCGGCCTCTCCACCTACGCCTACTTCTGGCGGATGTCCGGCCGCGTGCCGGACCCGATGTCGCTCGACGACGCGATGCGGGACGCGGCGGCGCACGACGGTGTCGACCTCTTCCAGATCTGCGACCACCTGCCGCTCGACACCGCCTCGGACGACCGACTGGCCGCGATCCGGTCACTGGCCGACGAGCTCGGGCTGGCGCTCGAGGTCGGCACCCGTGGGACCCACCCGGAGCACCTCGCGCGGTACCTCCACGTCGCGCAGGCGCTCGGTGCGACCCTCGTGCGGAGCATGTGGACGAGCGGCGACGACCAGCCCGACGCCCTCGAGGCCGAACGCCGACTGCGCCGGGTGCTCCCCGCGTACGAGGCAGCCGGGGTGACGCTCGCGCTCGAGACGTACGAGGTCGTCGCCACCGAGGACCTCGTCGCCGTCGTCCGGGCCGTCGGCTCCGACCATCTCGGGATCTGCCTCGACCCGGCGAACACCGTCGCGCGCCTGGAGCACCCCGCCGACGTGGTCGCCGCGGCCGCCCCGTACACCCGCAACTGGCACGTCAAGGACTCCGGGTTCACCCGCTCACCGGGCTGGGTCGGGTTCCAGTACACCGGCGTCCGCACCGGCACCGGTCTCCTCGACTACGACGCCGTCCACGCCGCGATCGACCCCGACGCACGGGGCATCAACCGCGTGATCGAGTTCTGGCTGCCCTGGCAGGACGAGGCCCTCGGCGCCACGGGCGACCCGGCACAGACCACCACCCGCATCGAAGCGGCGTGGACCGAACACACCATCGAGTACATCAGGAGCAAGGAATCATGACCGACACCGTCACCACCCCCCACACCGTCGCTGCCGGATCCGGTACGGCCGACGTCACCGTCGCCGTGATCGGTGCCGGCGGCAAGATGGGCACCCGCGTCTCGAACAACTTCGCCAAGAGCGAGTACACGACGCTCTACAGCGAGGCCTCGCCCACCGGGCAGGAGCGCATCGAGGCCCTCGGCCGGTCGCTCACCGACAGCGTCGAGGCCGCCAAGGTCGCCGACGTCGTGATCCTCGCCGTGCCGGACGTCCTGCTCGGCAGCATCTCCGAGCAGCTCGTCCCCGTCATGAAGTCGGGTGCCAGCATCCTGACCCTCGACCCGGCCGCCGCCTACGCCGGGCTGCTCGCCAAGCGCGAGGACATCCACTACGCCGTGGCGCACCCGTGCCACCCGTCGGTGTTCCTCGAGCGCACCACCAAGGAGGAGTGGGACGACACCTTCGGTGGCATCGCCGCCCCGCAGGAGGTCATCGCCGCCTTCGACGCGTCGGAGTCGCTCGGCGACGAGGGTGACGCCGCCAAGGCGATCGCCGAGGCCGTCATCACGACCATGTACGCGCCCGTCATCCAGGTGCACTGGGTCACGGTGAAGCAGCTCGCCGTCCTCGAGCCGACGCTCGTCGAGACCATTGCCTGCATGATCGGCGACTTCCTCAACGACGCCCTCGAGGAGACCGTCACCGGTGTCGGCGTGCCCCGCGATGCCGCCCGCGCCATGCTCTACGGCCACACCTGGATCGCGTTGACCAACGGCCTGCGCGGCTCGAACCCGTTCTCGGACGCCTGCCACATCGCGATGGGCTACGGCCGCGAGAAGCTCATCAAGGAGGACTGGAAGCAGGTCTTCGACGACAGCGAGCTCGACAGCGTCATCGCCAAGATGCTCAAGATCGACGCCGTCAAGCGCTGATCGATCCCCGAGACCGGAACGCCCCGCCGACCCCCTTCCGGCGGGGCGTTCCCCTCGGTCCCCACGCCTCGGCGAGCGTGATCGAGGCGACTCCCGGCACCGTGAGCGCCTTCATGGCCGCGGCGAACCACGCGGCGGCGGCCGCGGAGTGCTGCTGCGGATCCGTCGCGTCCGGCACGGACTGCGGCCCGTAGCCGGCCTCGACCGCCGCGTCGGTCACGGCCCGACGCGGTGACGTCGCCACCGCGTTGAACCGCGGACGCAGCGTCACCGGCCCGACGTGGAGCGGCCTGCCGGCGGCCAGCCTGGAGGCGCTCATCGCCACCCAGCGCTGCATCCGGATCGACTCGGTCACCTGGGCACGACTGCGGTCGTGCATCTGCGGCGTCACGCTGAACGTGAGCGGACCGTCCCAGTCGCCGAACAGGTCGATCGTGCGGTTCAGCTCGGTGAAGTGCGCGCGCGTCCCCGCCACGACGTCGAGTCCCTCGTGTGCGGCCGCTGTCTCCCGGAGCGCCCGCTGCAGCGCCGTGGTCGACACGTGCGACGACGGGTCGAACGCGCCGATGCGCACCACCGGCCCGGACTCCAGGACCTCGTCGACCGCGGCGCGCAGCAGGGCCGGGTCGTCGGTGACGAACCGCACGTCGAGCGGCGCGCCTCGGGCGTCCCGCCGGGCGGAGGCGAGCACCGCGGCGACGTCGGGGTCGCCGAGGACGGGCTCGACCAGGATCGGCACGCCGCCGGGGAGTGCCGTGTCGTCCGGGCGCGCAGCGGCCGGGGCGGAGGCGGCCAGCAGCTGGAGGGTCGGGGGC
>NZ_JAFEVQ010000053.1:0-10591 GCF_020882855.1 Curtobacterium sp. GD1
GGGGTGGGCGGGCCACCACTCGGACCACTCCAGGTAGCTGTTCCTGCCCAGGAGGACCGTGTCGGTGCGGGCCATGAACGCGCCCATGCCCGCACCGAGCTCGTCGTCGAAGGAGTCGTACTGGAAGGTGTACGGGTCCTGCACGACGCCGTCGACCGACGTGAAGAGTCCAGCGGTGACCTTGCGCATGGTCGGAGCGTAGCCCTCAGCTGTTCGCGGAGGAACCGCTCGTGTCCGATCCGGTGCCGGTGCCGGTGCCGGTGCCGCCTTGCGTGCCGTTGCCCGGGAACTGTCCGGTGCCGCCGCCGGGGAACTGGTTCGTGCCGCCGTTCGTACCCGGCACCTGCGTCGTGGACTGGCTCGTGCCGCCGCCGATCGCGTGTCCGATGGCGAAGCCGATGCCGCCGCCGACCAGCAGCGCCGCGAGGCCGACCCCGACGGCCAGCACCTGCCAGAACCACGGCGGTCGTGGGCCGCGCCCGCGCCGGGGCGTCGCCGCGGAGCCGTACCAGGGCGTCGCGCCGTTCGGGGCGCCCGGGTTCCACGAGCCCGAGGAGGGTGCCGGTGTCGCGTACGGGTGCTCGGGCGCCGGCGCCGGGGCGTCGAGCGTCGCGGTCGAGGTGGGCGTCGGTGCGGCGCCCCAGCCTGCCGGGCTGGCGGGGTACGGCGTGGTGGGCTGGTGGGCTGCGGGGTCCACGTCGTCGCGGGACTCGCGGGACTCGGGGTTCACGGGGGTGCGCTCGGTCATGAGGACGAGTACAGACCGGTCTCCTATGCGTGGGCGATGACGACGCTGGTGCGTCACTGTGCACAGCGCCGTCCGCGTAGCCTCGCATCGTGCGCGCGAGAGTCGAGACCGTCCGGATCGACGGACTCCCCGTGCGCCTGCACACCCTCGCGCCGGCCGGCAGGGTGCACGACGCCCTCGCCCCGACGGTCGTGCTCGTGCACGGCATCGGGATGTCGCACCGGTCGTTCGCACGGTCGCAGCGGGCGCTCGCCGCGACGCACCGGACCGTGAGCGTCGACCTGCCGGGCTTCGGCGGGCTCCCGGCTGCCGGCCGGCGCCTCACCATGACGGAACTCGGGGACCTCGTCGTCCGCGCCGTGCGGTCCCGCGGGGCCGTGGACCTCGTGCTCGTCGGGCAGTCGATGGGGACGCAGGTCGTCGCCGAGGCGGCCCGTCGGCACCCGGACGTCGTCGCCTCGGTCGTGCTCGTCGGTCCGGTCATCGCCGCCGGTCGTCGCCGACTGCTCACGCAGGCGCTCGACCTCGGGCGGGACGGCTTCGTCGAGGGCGCCCGGATGAACACCGTCCTCGCGACCGACTACCTGCGCAGCGTGCGGCAGTACGTGCCCGAACTCCGACCGATGCTCCGATACCGCCTCGAGGACACCGTCGCCGCGCTCGCGCAGCCGGTGCTCGTCGTCCGTGGCACCGAGGACCCGATCGCGCGCCACGACTGGTCCGCCCGGGTCGCCGCCACCGCCCCGCGCGGCGCGTTCGTCGAGCTGCCGGGGCCGCACCACGTGCAGGAGCGCCAGCCGGTGGCGTTCGCGCGGCTCGTGGGGGAGTTCCGCCGCGTGCAGACCCTCGAGGGGCTGCGGTGACCGACGCGACCACGTCGGGGACGGACGGGACGCGCACGGACCGCACCGCGCCTCCCGTCCACGTCTCCCTGCTCCGCCGCACCCGGTGGGCCGTCCTCGACTGGTGGTACGCGATCCGCTGGCAGGTGCGGAGCCTCGGGCCGACGACCGCCGACGACTACCGGAGCGGCGACGGCCAGCCCGTCGTCGTCGTGCCCGGCGTCTACGAGACCTGGCACTTCATGCGTCCGCTCATGGACGCCCTGCACGACCGCGGACACCCCGTGCACGTGCTGCCGGTGCTGCGGCACAACCTGCGTCCGGTGCCGGAGTCCGCGGCGGAGGTGCTCGCCTACCTCGACGAACACGACCTCCGCGACGTCCTGCTCGTCGCGCACAGCAAGGGCGGGCTGATCGGGAAGTACGCGATGACGCGCCTCGACGACCGCGCGCGGATCGACCGCATGGTGGCGGTGTCGACGCCGTTCGCGGGCTCCGGTTACGCGCGGCTCGCACCCGTCCGCCACCTGCGGGCGTTCCGGTCGAGCGACCCGGTGCTCGCCGGCCTCGCACGGGAGCTCGACGCGAACGCCCGGATCACCAGCGTGTACGGCGTCTTCGACACGCTCATCCCCGAGGGCAGCGCGCTCGCCGGAGCGACGAACGTGCGGGTCCCGGTCGGCGGGCACTTCCGCATCCTCGGCGACCCGCGCACGCGTGCGGCGGTGCTGGCGGCGGCGGATCCGGACCACCCGGGCACGGCCGAGCCCCGGCCGAGCTCCGGCCCGACCCCGGCCGAGCCCCAGCCTGGCCCGACCCTGGCCTGAGCCCTAGGCGCCCGGCAGGAACAGGCAGAACGGGTGTCCGTCGGGGTCGAGCAGCACGCGGACGTCCTCCTGCGGCTGGAACGCCGCCTGACGAGCGCCGAGTCCCTCCGCCCTGGTCACCGCCGCCGGCAGGTCCTCCACCTGGAAGTCGAGGTGCAGCTGCATGCCGGGGGCGTCCTCCGTGCCGGGCCACGTGGGCGCGACGTACGCGGGTTCGTACTGCACCGAGAGGCCCGGGCCGTCCTCGGGGCGGATGCGGGCCCAGGTCGGGTCGTCCTCGTGGACGGTCCAGCCGGTCAGCGCGCCGTAGAACCGGGCGAGCGCGAGGGGGTCCGGCGACTGCAGCACGGTGGCGGCGAGCGTCGGCATCGACGGGTCAGCAGCGGTCATGCGGCGGAGCGTACGCCGGACCCGCCCGCCCCGGTCAGCGCGTGGCCACGCTCGCGCGCTCGACGATCCGGTGCGGCACCACGACGGTCTCGGGCGGAGCCTCCCGGTCCTCGATCCGCCGGGTGAGCAGGTCGAGCGCCGCCGTCGCGAACGCCCGTCGGTCGAACGACACCGTGCTCAGCGCGGGGATCGCGTACGCGGCCCCGTCGACGTCGTCGAACCCGATCACGCTCACCTGCTCGGGGACCCGCACACCACGTGCGGCGAGGACGTGCAGCACCCCGAACGCGATCGAGTCGGTGAACGCGAACACCGCGTCGGGCAGCGGGTGCTCGTCGAGCCACGCCGCGAACGCCGACGCCGCCGCGCTGGTCGACCACGCCGGCAGCGGGACCCGCAGCTCCGGGTCCGCACCGATGCCCGCCGCCGCGAGGCCCGCGAGGTACCCGCGCTCCCGCAACTCGCTCGTCGCGGTGGCCTCGACGTCCCGGGCGGCACCGACGATCGCGATCCGACGGTGGCCCCGGCCGACGAGGTACGACGTCACCTGCTCGGCCGCGGCACGGCTGTCTACGTGCACCTGGTCGACGTGCTCGGGCTCCACCTCGCCGATGACGACGGTCGGGGGCAGCCCCTCGGTCGAGGCGAGGACGCTCGCGCTGAGCGACACCGGGTTGAGGATCAGCCCGTCGACGAGGTGCGCTCGGGCACGCGAGACGAGGTCCCGCTCGCGGGCGGGGTCGTTCGCGGTCTGGTCGAGCTGCACGGTCCAGCCGCGCTCCCGCGAGAGCTCGACGAACCACTGCGCGAGTTCGGCCGAGTAGGCGCTGGCCATCTCGGGGAGCGTCAGGGCGATCGCACCCGAGCGTCCGTTGCGCAGACCCCGGGCGGACAGGTTCGGCACGTAGTCGAGCTCGGCGAGTGCCTGCTCGACCCGTGCGCGGGTCTCCGGGCGCACCACGACACCGCCGTTGATGACGTTGGAGACGGTCTTCGGCGACACCCCGGCGAGGGCAGCCACGTCCCGCACGGTCGCGCGCATCGCCACGAGCGTAGCGCGGCTGCGGCTCAGGGACGCACGTACCGGTGCACGTACGTGGTGTAGCCGACGGGGACGGTCGCGCTCCCGGCGGTCTCCGGATCGTCGTCGAGCACGCGCCGCACCCGGTCGAGGAGGGCGGTGCGCTCGTCCGGCGGCAGCACGATGACGTAGCTGCGGGAGGCGACCATGTCGAGGAACGCCGACCGGTCTTGCTCGTGCACCCACGGGAACCGCTCGTGCTCCACGGCGCCGCCGTCGAACGGTGCTCCGACGACCGGCGCGCTCTGGACGCTCGCCCGCGACTCGGGCTGGGACAGGATCGCGCTGATCCGGGCGGACCAGGGCCGGGTCTCGTCGCGGACGTTCCACACCAGACCGAGCACGCCGCCGGGGCGGAGGACCCGGGCCACCTCCAGCGACCCCCGCACCGGGTCGACCCAGTGCCACGCCTGCGCGAAGGTCACGGCGTCGGCGCTCCCGTCGGCGAGGGGGATCGACTCGCCGGTCCCCGCGAGCGCCCGCACATCGGGCAGCACCGCGGTGAGCCGGTCGCGCATCGCCGGGTCCGGTTCGACGGCGACGACCTCGGCGGCACATCCGACGAGGCTCCGCGTGAACTTGCCGGTCCCCGCGCCGACGTCGGCGACGAGTCGGGCGTCCGCCGGCAGGAGCCAGTCGACCGCCGCGTCCGGGTACCCCGGCCGTCCGCGCTCGTACGCATCGGCAGCGGCTCCGAACGAGTTGGCGTACTCCTCGAGGGTCATGCGTCCAGCATGCCCCGCCCGGCCGGGTGGCGGACCGGAGGCGCGGGTCGGGCCGGTCGCGTGCCTCCCGGCCGGCCGTGTGGCGGACTGGAGGCGCGGGTCGGGGCCGCCACGCGCCTCCCGTCCGCAGTGGGGTCGCCGGGCGACGCGTCGCTCACGCCGTCGGGACGGGCACCGTCCTGCCGGTCCGCATCGACTCCTGCGCCGCGAGGACGATCGACAGCGTCCGCAACCCGACCTGCACGTCGGGCTGGGGCTGCACGCCGTCCCGCACCGCGTCGAGGAACGTCCGCAGCATCGGCACGTCGTGGTCCGCCCCGTACCGCAGTTCGATCGGCCGGCCGCCGACCGCGTCGAGCCCCCTGGCCGCCGCGCCGAAGAAGTCGACCGACACCGTGCCGCCCGTCCCCGCGACGTCGAGCGTCAGGCCGCCCCACGCGGGCGCCGTGTCCGGGCGGCTCCACGAGCAGTCGACCGCGACGACCATCCCGGTGTCGTAGCTCACCGTCACGAGCCCGGCCGTCTCGGCCCGCGCGCGCTCGGCGTGCAGCACGCGGTTCGCGACGGCGGTGACGGACACCGGTCGCGCGCCGGTCAGTCCGTCGACGAGGTCGGCGACGTGCACGACGTGGTCGACGATCGCGCCGCCGCCGCTCAGCGCCGGGTCCGTGAACCAGTCGCGCGTGAGCGGCAGCATGCCGTTGTTCGCGCCGCGGACCGAGAACACCGTGCCGAGTGCACCCGAGGCGTGCGTGGCCCGCAACCGGTCGAACGCCGACGCGAACCGCACCGGGTAGGCCATCATCAGCGTGACCCCGGCGCGCTGCACGGCGTCGCGGATCGCGAGGCCGTCCTCCCACGAGGTGGCGAGCGGCTTCTCGCAGAGCACGTGTGCGCCGGCGGCGGCTGCCCGTTCGACGAACTCGCGGTGCCGCGCGTTCTCGCTCGTGACCACGACGGCGTCCGGTCCCCAGGCGAGGAGGTCGTCGACCGTGTCGGCGTGGTCGACGCCGAGCGCTCCGGTGAGGTCGGCGCCCCGGAGTTCGCCGAGGGTCGTGCCGGTCGAGACGCCGCCGGGGTCCGTCCCGCGCACCTCGACGTCGGGCATCGCGGCGAGCGCCGAGAGGTACCCGATCGCGTGCGTGTGGGCGAAGGACAGGACGCCGACGCGGAGGGTCACAGCGTCACCTCCACGGGTTGTCCGGACTCGATCGACGCCAGGGCGGTGTTGGCGAGGCGCACCGCGACGGCACCGTCCGCCGCACTGACGCGGGGGAGCGGCCCGCCGTCGAACGCGGCGACGAAGTCCGCGAGCTCGAGGGCGTACGGGTCCTCGGCGGGGTCGACGGCCGGCAGGAACCCGTCGACGGCGGTCGGGGTCGCGAGGTCGGCGCGGGTGTCCTCCTCGGCGAGGGACGAGTGCGACAGGCTGCCGCGCGTGCCGGTCACCGAGTACTCCGTGCTGAAGGCCAGGTGCGGTGGTCCCCAGAGTCCGGCGACGTGGCTGATCGCGCCGGACGCGTGCGTGAGGAGGACGTGCGCGGCCTCGACCGGGTGCTCGTCGTCGCCCGTGCGGACGGTGACGGCGGACACCCGGGTGACCGGACCGGCGACCCAGCGGGCGATGTCGAGGTCGTGGATCATCTGGTCCATCACGATGCCGCCGGACTGCGCCCGGTCGCCGAACCACGCGACTCGGGTCGGGAACGCCCCGGAGCGGGAGAATCGCAGGACGGCGAGGTCGCCCAGGAGGCCCGTGGTGACGGCCTCGTGCAGCCGCCGGTACGCGGGGAACCAGCGGACGACGTGCGCCGGGTAGAGCTGCAGGCCCGCGTCCGCCGCCCGGGCGACGAGGTCGTCGGCGTCGGCGTCGGTGCGGGCGAGGGGCTTCTCGGAGACGACGTGCCTGCCCGCCGCGAGTGCCGCGCGGACGACGGTGGCGTGGGCCGGTGTCGGGACGACCACGTCGACGACGTCGACCGCGGCGAGCAGCTCGTCGAGCGAGTCGGCGACGGTGATCGTGCTGCCGACCCGTGCGGCCTCGTCCGCGAAGGCGGCGGCGAGCGCGGGCGCACCGTCCTGCGAGTGCACGACGAGGTCGCCCAGGCGGAGGAGCCCGGGGACGTGCGCGACCGCGATGCCGCCGGCGCCCACGAGTCCGATCCGCCGGCGTGGTCGGGGTGCTGACTGCAGCGTCATGGAGCCAGCGTAGAGGTCCGCCGGACGCGGTGCGGCGATGCGACCCGGCTTCGTCCCGATGGACCGTTACAACGATGGAAACGTTTGGCAACGGGTTGCCGCACGGTTGCCGTCACCGCCAGGGTCGCTCCAGGAATCCAACGGAGGGGGCCACCGAGTGACGAAGCTCGACGACCGTGCGACGAACCGCACGAGGACCGCTGCACAGCGCGACCCGGGAGCGGCACCACCACCCGACCCCGGGCTCCGTCGGCGCAGCATGTGGCAGCGGATCCGCCGTGACCGCGTCCTCCTGCTCATGGGCCTGCCCGGCGTCGCGCTCCTGCTCGGGTTCCACTACCTGCCGCTGCTCGGGAACCTCATCGCGTTCCAGGAGTACCTGCCCTTCGTGCCGCTCGGCCGCAGCCCCTGGGTCGGCGTCGAGAACTTCTCCGTCATCTTCGACGGCGACCCCGAGTTCCTCCGCGCCCTCGGCAACACGCTGCTCATCACGCTCGTGCAGGTCGTGTTCGTGTTCCCGGCGCCGATCATCCTCGCGCTCATGCTCAACTCGCTGCTCTCCGAGCGGATCAAGCAGGTCGTGCAGTCGGTGCTGTACCTGCCGCACTTCCTGTCGTGGGTGATCGTGGTCGCGGTGTTCCAGCAGATCCTCGGCGGCTCCGGACTCGTGAACAACGCCATCCGCGCGGCCGGCGGTGACGCGATCGACTTCCTCGGCAACCCGAACGGGTTCATCGCCCTGCTGACCAGCCAGGTGATCTGGAAGGACACCGGGTGGGCGACGATCCTGTTCCTCGCGGTCCTCAGCCAGATCGACGCGAGCCTGTACGAGGCCGCGAAGATGGACGGCGCGAGTCGCTGGCGGCAGCTCTGGCACGTCACGCTGCCCGGCATGCGCGGCATCATCATCCTGCTGCTCATCCTCCGGCTCGGCGACTCCCTGACCGTCGGGTTCGAGCAGATCCTCCTGCAGCAGCAGGCCGTCGGCCGGGCCGCGAGCGAGGTCCTCGACACCTACGTCTACAACAACGGCGTGCTCGGCGGGCAGTGGGGCGTCGCCGCAGCGGTCGGGCTCGTGAAGGGCGTCGTCGGCGTCCTGCTCGTCCTCGGCGCCAACAAGCTCGCGCACGTCTTCGGCGAAGCGGGCGTCTACCAGAAGGAGGCGAAGTGACCGCCACGCACACCGTGACCGTCCCCCGGACGAAGAAGCGCCGCCGCGGTGGCCCGGACGCGCCCCCGCTGCCCGGACGGCTGCTCACCGGGTTCGTCCTGCTCGTGATCTGCCTCGTCGTCATCCTGCCGTTCGTCGGCATCGTGTCGACCAGCCTCGCGCCCGTCGCCCAGGTGAACGACGCCGGCGGGTTCGTGATGTGGCCGCAGGGACTCGACCTCGGCGCGTACCAGAGCATCTTCGCCGGCGGCGTCGTCACCCGCGCGATGCTCGTCAGCATCGGGATCACCGTCGTCGGGACGCTCATCAGCCTGTTCGTCAGCGCGATGCTCGCCTACGCCCTGAGCCGTCCGGGGTCGTACGGCTCCGGGTTCGTCCTGAGCCTCGTGCTGGTCAGCCTGCTGTTCGCGCCCGGGCTCATCCCGAACTACCTCGTCGTCAAGGAGTTCGGGCTGCTCGACTCGTACTGGGCCCTGATCCTCCCGACGGCCCTCAGCGCGTTCAACGTCATCGTGATGCGGTCGTTCTTCATGGCGATCCCGAAGGAGCTCATCGAGTCCGCCCGCATCGACGGCGCCGGCGACTTCCAGGTCTTCTGGCGGATCGTGCTCCCACTGTCCAAGGCCGTCCTCGCCGTGATCGGCCTGTTCTACGCGGTCGGCTACTGGAACGCCTTCTTCAACGCGCTGCTCTACATCAACGACACCGCGAAGTGGCCGCTCCAGCTCGTGCTGCGCACCTACGTCATCAACAACGCACAGCTCGGCGGCGCCGACCTCGGCACGTCCTCCGACGCGCTGCCCCCGCAGGCCTCGATCCAGATGGCGATCCTCGTCGTCTCGATCGTGCCGATCCTCATCGTCTACCCGTTCCTGCAGCGGCACTTCGCCAAGGGTGTCCTGACCGGCGCGGTGAAGGGCTGACCATGACCACCTCCATCAGCCGCCGCGCGCTCGTCGCGGGCGGACTCGGGATCGCCGCCACGACCCTCCTGGCCAGCTGCTCGACCGTGACCCGGTCCACCGACGTCCGGGCCATCAACAAGGCCGTCCAGCTGCCGGACTACGTCCCGTGGACCGGCGGCCCCGAGCCCGTCCTGCCGAAGACGAGCCCGCTCATGCCGAGCGCCTTCCGGAAGATCCCGGCGACCCTCGTGCCGACCAGGGGCAAGCCCGGCGACGGTTCGACCGTGCACGGCAGCGTGCCCACCAACTCGCCCGTCCCGCCGTCGAAGGGGAGCAACCCGTACTGGCAGGGCCTCGACGAGCGGATGGGGATCGACCTCGACCTGACGATCACCCCGAACGCGGACTTCGGCAACAAGTTCGCCACCCAGGTCGCGGGCGACACCCTCGGCGACGTCTTCACGATCAACCAGGCGTTCTCGTACCTACCGCAGTTCCTCGAGGCGAAGGCCGCCGACCTCAGCCCGTACCTCTCCGGCAGCGGCGTCCGCGACTACCCGTACCTGGCGAACCTGCCGACGGCGTCGTGGCGCGGGACGGTGTTCTCCGGCGGCATCTACGGCGTCCCGGTGCCGCGGGGGCCGCTGACCTCGCAGGCGCTGCACCGCCGCCAGGACCGCTTCGAGCGGCTCGGCGTCGACCCGTCGTTCTCGAGCGTCGACGAGTTCGTGCAGCTCTGCCGGCAGGTCTCCGACCCGCACGCGAACCGCTGGGCCCTGGCCTCGGTGCCGACGAGCATCCTCGCGCCGATGCTCGGCCTGCCGAACCAGTGGCAGGAGCAGGGCGGGCGGCTCACCCACATGTACGAGCTCGAGGAGTACGTGGAGCTCCTCGACGTGTCGCGCCGGCTCATCGCCGAGGACCTCGTCCACCCCGACAGCGTCACGGCCTACAACGGCAAGGTCTGGTTCGTGCAGGGCTCCGCGCTGATGCTGTCCGACACGTACAGCGCGATCCCGGGACTCCTGCAGCAGGCCACGCCCGGCTCCGGGTTCGAGCTGACGATCGCCCCGTTCGTCGGACCGTCTGGAGGCGCTGCGAAGCCCTGGTTGGGCGACCCGAACAACACGATCACGTCCGTGGCCGCGGGCTCCGAGTCCCGGGTGCGGATGCTCCTCGAGGTCCTGAACTGGTGCGCCTCGCCGTTCGGCACCGAGGCCTGGACCTACCGCAAGTTCGGCATCGAGGGGCGCGACTTCGAGTACCGCGACGGCGCCCCGGTCCTGACGAAGACCGGCAACAGCGAGACCGCGCTCGGCGAGTTCCCGCTGCAGTACTTCACCGAGTGCCCGCTGCCGCTCTACTACGCGGGCAACCCGACGATGACCGACACCGTGTACGAATCGCTGGCGTCCTGGCTCGATCGCGGCCTGCCGAACCCCGTCTACGGCCTGTACTCGCCGACGAACTCGACGAAGGGACCGGCGGTCGGCACGTTCGCGACGAACGCGATCAACGACGTGCTGCTCGGGCGGGCGACGGTCTCGTCGTGGCGGGCGACGGTGCGCGACTGGCGCCGCCGGGGCGGCGACGCGATCCGCCGCGAGTACGAGCAGGCGCTGGAGGCGCGCGCCGCCTGACGCGGCTGCTGACGGACGGGAGGCGCGGGTCGGCCCCGCCCCGCGCCTCCCGTCCGCCAGACC
>NZ_JAFEVQ010000054.1:0-8477 GCF_020882855.1 Curtobacterium sp. GD1
GCCCCACTGCCCGGGCGACACCTGCTCCCACCCGCACGACTCGATGCGGTCGAGCGGGACCCGCACGAGGGGGATCCGCGTCCACGTCGAGGTCAGCCGGAGGCCGCGTCGATCGACCGTGCACTCGACCCGCGCGAGCACCGCCACCGCGATCCCGGCGAGGACGAGCAGCCCGCCCGACACCGCGGCCGCGCCGATGTCGGCGGACGCGGACGCGGACGCGGTGGCCCAGGCCGCGACGACGCCGCCGACGACGAGGACCACGCCGAGCCCCGCGAACCAGGGGCTGCCGACCCGTGCACGCCAGGCGACCCGGGCGTCCGTCGGGACGTCCAACGGAGGGACGTCGTGCGCGGGGACCGGCGCTGCCGTCCGGACGAGCGCGATCGTCGGCGGCACCGCCACGGCGACACCGACCGCGAGCGTGAGGACGGCCCACCACACCGGGAACGTCGGGTCGTCGACGCGGTTCACGATCGCCTCGGCGATCCACGCGGTCGCGACGGACCCGCTCAGGAGGTTCGCCACCAGCAGCAGGGTCGCCCACGTCCGGCGGTCGCTGCGTCCGAGCGCCACCACCGCGAGTCCAGCGGCGACCAGGGCCACCACGAGGGACCCCCAGAAGAACGGCCACGGCGACCCCCAGGCGTCGGCGACACCGTCCGCGCCGAAGTGCGTCGCCACCCGTGCTGGCAGCGCGGGTCCGAGCACGAGTGCCGTGACGACCAGCGCGACGGCCACCGCCGCGCTCGGTGCCACTACGGCCAGTCGTGCGCCGGTCCCCATCGTCCGAGTCGTCATCGTGCCCCCTTGATCATCGCGTACAGGTCGTCGAGCGGGACCCCGAGGGTCTCCGCCTGCTCACGGAGCTCCACCACCAGCGACCGCAGCCGGTCGAACGACGCGTTGCCCGACCGCAGCACCGTGGCACCGCGGCCCCGGCGCAGCTCGATGAGCCCGTCGTCCTGCAGCTGGGCGTAGGCGCGCAGCACCGTGTGCATGTTGACGTCGACGGCGGCCGCGAGTTCGCGCGCGGACGGAAGCCGCTCGCCGTTCCGGAACTCGCCGCGGGCGATCGCGTGCCGGATCTGGGCGGCCACCTGGTCCGCAAGCGATGCCCGCGCTCCGGGGTCGACGGTGATCAACATGTTTGCATTGTATGCGAACAATCCAGTCCGTGCCGACAGTGGTCCGTCCGGATAGCGCGGGCTGGGTGTCCGGTCCACGTGGGCTGTCCGGCACGCGCGTACCGTCGCTGGAGAAGACGGCATCGATCCGCGTCCTCCCGACGCTCCGATGGCACCTCCTTGACCCTGAGGCCGTTCTGGACGTCGGCATCCACGAGGCCGAGGCGGAGCCGGGCTCGCGAGCAGGGAGCACGCCATGAGCAGCCAGGAACTGAGCAGCTACGAGTCGAACGCCGACGTCCAGCCGGTGCGGGTGACCACGTACCGACACCTCCGACGGGCAACACGCCGCGGTTGGGCGGTCCCCGTCGAGTCCGAGCCGTCGCTCGCCGACCTCGTCGGGGAACGATCGCCTGGTGGTCCGGAGCGACGGTGATCCCCGCGGCGGACCGGCCGCCGGCGGAGTCCTCGACCGCGGAGGTCCGTCGGACCTCCGTCCGGGAAGTCCTCCAGAGCGGCACCGACCCCGATGAAGCACTCGAGTTCTACCGCGGCGTGTACGACGGCCACGACATGGCCTTCGCCCCCTCCTCGTCGCCGTTCGGCTTCCGCTACCGCGCCACCGGGGACGGTCGCCTGAGCCTCCGCACGTCGTCGGTGTCCGCCGCTCGGTCCGGATTCCTCGCACCCGAACGGCAGTACCTGCTGGCGTGGTCGGTCGAGGGCGGCATCGTGGTGGACGACGACGTGCTCCTGCGCGCCGGCGTGCCCGTGATGTACCCGGCCGGACGCCCCTTCCACGTCTCGGCACCGGCAGGGACGAAGCACCTCGTGCACTTCGACGCGGACTTCCTCGAGGCCGTCGCGGTCGTGGGGACCGACGCCGCCCCCGTGCCCCTCGCCTTCCCCGTGACCGTGTCCGCGGAACGCCTCGCGCCGCTGCAGGCCGTGCTGCGCGAGGTCGCCCGTCCGCTGCTCGACGTCGCCGTGGTCGACGCCGACCGGGCCGCGCTCGACCTGCGGCTCGCCGAGGCGGTACTCGGCGCCTTCCGCTCCGATGCCGACCGCCGGGGGGCCGCTGCGCCCGCCGGGACGGTCGAACGTGCGAAGGCGTTCATGTACGCGCACTTCGACCGGACCATCGCCGCCACCGACATCGCCGCCGCGGCCGAGGTCAGCGTCCGGACCCTGCAGGAGGGGTTCCAACGGCGCGAGGGCAGCACCCCGATGGCGTACCTCCGCGACCTGCGCCTCGAGAAGGCCCGCCTCGGCCTGCAGCTCGCGGACCCCCGCGAGACCTCCGTGGCCACAGTCGCGCACTCCTGCGGCTTCCGGCACATGGGGCGCTTCTCGGGGTCGTACTTCTCGATGTACGGCGAGTACCCGGGGGACACCCTCCGCGGTCGGAGACGACTCATCGCCGCCGCGGATATCGTCGGGTGATGCCACCAGAGACGCGTCCCGTCGTCACCGACGACACCGAGTTCGCCGTCCGCGGCGCGGGCGCTCCCGTCCTCGTCGTGCACGGCACCCCCGGCGGGATCGACGTCGCCGAGATCATGGCGCGGTTCCTGCCGTCCGCCGACTTCCGTGTCGTCACGCTCTCACGTCCCGGGTACCTCGGCACCCGGGTCCGACCCGGTCACGACTCGCTCGACGACGAGGCCGATCGGTACGCCGAGGTCCTCGACGCGCTCGGCATCGACCGCGTGGCGGTGCTCGCCTGGTCGGGCGGAGCCCCTGCCGCCTACCGGTTCGCCGTCCGCCACCCCGAGCGGGTCGACTCCCTCGTCGTGGCGGCCGGACTGACCGGTCCCTGGACGCCCCCGGAGGTCTCCGCACCGGAGCGCCTGGTCGGCGGCACCCTCCTCGGCGCCGCGCTCGCCCGGGCCGCCGCGCGACTGGTGCCCGGCGTCGTCGTGCGCCTCGCGGTCTCGGGCGTGAGCTCCCTGCGCGGTCGACGGCTCCGCGAGCACGTCCGCGGGATCCTGCGCGACCCGGAGCGTCGCACGTTCCTGCTCGACCTCGCCCGCACCGGCAACACCGCGGGCCCGCACCGTGCCGGGTGGGAAGCCGACGTCCGGAACCTCGGCGCGGTCACCGACCTCGATCTCGGAGCCGTCCGTGCCCCGACACTGCTGCTGCACGGTGACGCGGACGTCGACGTCCCGCCGTCCAACAGCGTCCGGGCGGCGGACGAGGTCCCGGGCGCGGAGCTCCTCGTCCTGCCCGGCGGCACCCACTTCGCGCTCTGGGACCACCCGGACGCCAGCGCCGTGCAGGACCGGGTGCGGGCCCACCTGCGGCTCACTCGCCCCTGACCCGCAGGACCTCGAGCAGGACGTCGAGTGCGCGATCGAGCTGCGGCAGCGTCAGCGCGCCGTAGCCCAGGACGATCCCCGCCGGTGCGCTCCCCGGCGACACCTCGTACTCCTCCAGCGCGCTCACCAGCACACCGGACCGCGCCATCCGGGCGACCACGTCGCGCCCCGCCGCCCGACCCGACCACGTCAGGACCGCGTGTAGCCCGCCGTCCAGGGCACGCGCCTCCAGGCCTGCGACCGCTGCGACACGCGTCGCGACCCGCTCCCGTCGGTGCGTGTAGTCCCGGCGCACGCGGCCGAGGTGGCGGCGGAGGGCGCCCGTGCGGAGGAGGTGCGCGAGCGCGACCTGCACGGGCTCCGCCACCACGGGTCCGCGAGCGAGCCGCGAGGCGGCCACGGCCTCGTGCACCGGCCCCGGTGGCAGGACCACGTAGCTGCAGCGCAGCCGTGGATCGAGGGTCTTCGAGAACCCGCCGACGTGCACCACGACGCCCGTCGCGTCGAGTGCCGCCAGTGCCGGGACGGGGGAGCCGCGGTGCCGGAACTCCGAGTCGTAGTCGTCCTCGACCACGACCGCCCCGGTGCGCGTCGCCCAGTCGAGCAGGCGGAGCCGTCGTGCCACCGGCATCACCGAGCCGAGCGGGTACTGGTGCGTCGGTGTGACGACGACCGCGTCCACCGGGCCGATGCGGCCGAGGACGTCCACGTTGACGCCGTCGCCGTCCACCGGGACACCCACGAGGGTTGCCCCGGCGCTCGTCATCGCCCGACGTCCGGAGCGGTAGCCGGGATCCTCCACGGCGACGACCGGCGCCCGACCCAGGCGATTCCGGAGTCCCTCGGTGACGAGCGAGAGCGCCTCGGCCGTGCCGGCGGTGACCACGACCCGGCCGATCTCCGGGGCGAACCCGCGAGCGAGGCCGAGCTGGGCAGCGATCTGCGCGCGGAGCTCCGGGAGGCCGGCCGGGTCGGACAGGGCGTTGCGGAGCGGGGCGTCCGCAGCGGCGCGCCAGGCGGCCCGCCAGTCGCGGGCGGCGATCGCCGTCACCGCGGGGATCCCGGGGCGGGCGTCGAGGAGGTCCGCGCCGGTACCCGCCGCGCCGTCCGCGTGCCCGTCCGTGCGCCCCGTCGCGTCGCGCGCAGCGTGCTCGGTGGGCCAGCGGCCCGCACCGACCCCCGCCGCCACCCGCGCCACCGCACCCTGCCGCGTCCGGATCCACCCCTCGCCGTCGAGTTGCTCGTACGCCGCGACCACCGTCCCCCGCGCCACCCCCAGCTCGGCCGCGAGGACGCGGGTCGACGGCACTGCGTCCCCGGCCACCAGCGTCCCGTCCTGCACCATCGCCCGGACGCGCGCGACGACCCCGGCGGTCTTCCCGAACTGGTCCACCTGAGCACACCCGATCTGGTCCACGAACCGGACCGGTCCTGACCCTAGCGTTGCCCGCATGCGCACCACGAGCCTCCCGTCCGACCCCGCCGTACCGTCGCTTGCCGTCCGCCGCCTCCGCGACCGCCAGTCCCACGACCCCGCCGACCTCGACGCGATCCTCGCCGAGGCGATCGTCGCGCACGTCGGCTTCGTCCGCGACGGACACCCGCTCGTCCTGCCGTTCCTCTGCGGCGTCGGCGACCTCGGCGCCGGCCCCGTCCTGCTCCTGCACGGCTCGACCGGCGGCGGTCTCTTCCTCGACGCCGGCGCCGCGGGAGTCCCCGTCAGCGCCACGGTGACCCACGTCGACGGCCTGGTGTTCGCACGCTCGACCTTCGACAGCTCCGCGAACTACCGCAGCGCCGTGGTCGTCGGCAACGCCACCGTGGTGCCGGACGACCTGCGGACCGAGGCGCTCTGGCAGGTCGCCGACCACCTCATGCCCGGACGCCGCGACGAGGTCCGCGAGATGACCGCCAAGGAGGTCCGTGCCACCCAGGTCCTCCAGCTGCCCCTCGAGCACGCGAGCGTGAAGATCCGCGCCGCCGGCGTCGGCGAGGCTGTCGACGACGCCGAGGACCACGCGGTCTGGGCGGGCGTCCTCCCGCTCGCGGTCACCGCGGGGGCGCCGCTCCCGGGGGACATCTCGGGGGACGCGCCGGTCGAAGAGTCGGTGCGCGCCCTGGCGGCCCGCCTCGACGACCTGGCACGGGCTCGGGAGGGGCGGATCGCCGCCGTCATGCGGCCCACCCCCGCCTGAGCCGCGTCCGGAGCGGTGCGGGCCGGTTCTGAACGGGCTGCGAGGAACGCCCGAGCCTGTGACGAACTGCAGGAACCCGCGGCGAGTGCCCAGCGGGGCCCAGGTTCGTGACCAATACGTTATCTTCCCGAGTCGCCTCGTCATCTGCTCGGGCCGGCTCGTCCGACCCGGAAGGAACCATGGGACGCCACGCACTGCCCGCAGCCCCCGACGGCGCGGCCACCACCGAAGCCGTCGAACTGCGCCGTCCCCGCGGACGTCGTTCCGCGTTCGGCCCCGCCGTGGCCCGCTCGACCTTCGTGGAGCACGAGAAGCCGGCGCGCAGCGTGTCCCTGTCGAACACTCGCCCGGTCGCCTCGACGGCCGTCGCCGGAGCGGCCGTGCTGTCCCGGTCCGCAGCGCTCCGAGCCGAACGGGCGGTCGACCCGCGGCACGTCCGCCGGGCTGCCAACGCGAAGCGCGCAGCGGTGCTCCTCGCGCCCGCACTGGCCATCACCTCGAGCCTGACGCTCGCGGTCCCGGCGAACGCCGCGACCCCGTCGACCGACGCGCACCACGGGACGACCACCTCGCAGCACACGCAGACCTACACCGTCGCCCGGGACGTCGAGGTCCCCGTGGTGTCGACCGACGGCATGACGACGACCACGACCGTGGTGTCCTACCCGACGATCGTGACGAAGTTCGGCGTCAGCACCCAGCAGGCGGAGGACGCGATCTCGAAGATCCTCTCCGCCGGTGGCGACCGGGCGACCGTGGTCTCCACCGCCCTGCAGTACATGGGCGACCCGTACGTCGAGGGCGGCGCGAGCCACGAGGGCATCGACTGCTCCGGCTTGACGATGGTCGCGTACGCGGCCGTCGGGATCCCGCTCGTGCACTACGTCCCGACGCAGGACGCCGCCGCGACGACGATCCCGGAGTCCGAGGCGCAGCCCGGCGACCTCGTCGTGTACGACAACGAGGACCACGTCGGCATCTTCCTCGGCGACGGACTGGTCCTCCAGGCGCCGCACCCCGGCGCGGTCGTCGACATCGTGCCGATGTACTCGGCGGCGCACCACTTCGCCCGGGTGCTCCCCGCCGGCAGCTGACCGGCACCCGCGGGGCGTCGTCGTCCCGTAAACTGGAGTGATGGCCTCCGAGACCCGCACCCCCTTCGAAGAGCAGCGCTCTGCTCGTCCGCAGGTGCGTCCGCGCACCGAGGGCTGGACGCAGGCCACCGGGACCGACGGCCGGCCGCTGCTGCAGTTCGCGTCCCCGAAGCGTGGCAAGCCGCCCGTGCACCTCGCCGACATGACGGTCGCCGAGCGCGAGGCGAAGGTCGTCGAGCTGGGGCTGCCGAAGTTCCGCGCCAAGCAGCTCTCGACCCACTACTTCACGCACTACACGTCCGACCCCGCGCAGATGACCGACCTGCCGGCCGCCCAGCGTGAGGAACTCGTGGCGGGCATGCTCCCGCCCCTCCTCACCGAGACCCGTCGTCTGGCGACGGACAAGGGCGACACGATCAAGTTCCTCTGGAAGCTCCACGACGGGGCGCTGGTCGAGTCGGTGCTCATGCGGTACCCGGGGCGCATCACGCTCTGTGTCTCGTCCCAGGCGGGGTGCGGGATGAACTGCCCGTTCTGCGCGACCGGGCAGGCCGGGCTCACCCGGAACATGTCCACAGCCGAGATCATCGAGCAGATCGTCCGTGCCAACGCCGCCATCGCCGCGGGGGAGCTCGGCGGTGATCCCCGCAAGGGCGGGAAGGACCGCGTCGACGCCGAACGCGTGACGAACATCGTGTTCATGGGCATGGGGGAGCCGCTCGCGAACTACAAGCGCGTGATGGACGCCGTCCGGATCATGGTCGCGCCGCAACCCAACGGTCTCGGCATGAGCGCCCGCGGCATCACCGTGTCGACCGTGGGGCTCGTCCCCGCGATCAACAAGCTCGCCGACGAGGACATCCCCGTCACCTTCGCGCTCTCCCTGCACGCGCCCGACGACGAACTCCGCGACGAGCTCATCCCGGTGAACTCGAAGTGGAAGGCGGACGAGGCGATCGACGCCGCCCACAACTACTTCGTCAAGACGGGCCGACGTGTCTCGATCGAGTACGCGCTCATCAAGGACATGAACGACCACGCGTGGCGTGCCGACCTGCTCGCCGAGAAGCTGAACAAGCGCGGCAAGGGGTGGGTGCACGTGAACCCCATCCCGCTCAACCCGACGCCCGGCTCGGTCTGGACCTCGTCCGAGGTCCACGTGCAGGACGAGTTCGTCCGCCGACTCAACGCCGCGGGCATCCCGACGACCCTGCGCGACACCCGCGGCAAGGAGATCGACGGTGCGTGCGGACAGTTGGCTGCGGCCGAGTAGGTCGGTCCGGTTCGGTCCGGTTCGGGCCGATTCGGTTCGTTCGGGAGGCACGGTGCGGGTTCGCACCGTGCCTTCCGTCGTTCCCGGCGCAGGTCGGCACTGCCCGCACCGCGCGATCCGCGTGTTTCCGGGCCTCGCAGAGCCGACACGCCCGGGATGTGGCCCGGGTTGGTGCTGCCGTTCACCTCTGCGTAAAGTAATCACTCGTTGCCGCTGAGGCGGAGAACGGAACGGCCGAGACGGTCACCTGGTCACAGACCCGGAGATCTTGTCCACCACGGTTCTTCCCCGGGCAACGAAAGCCAAAAGCCTCTCTGGCGGAACCTCTTTCGGGGTCGAGTGGGGAGTGCGTCTGGTCCTTGAGAACTCAACAGCGTGCACATTGTCAATGCCAATTTATTGACCCCGTGACTCATCAGTTTGCTGGTGGGTTCGGAGACAATTCCTTTTGGATTGAAGATTGTCAG
>NZ_JAFEVQ010000055.1:0-6965 GCF_020882855.1 Curtobacterium sp. GD1
CCCCACCACGGAAGGAAGTCCATGCCCGTCCCCACCACCCCCATCGGCCGTGTCCTCGTCACCGGCGGCGCCTCCGGCCTCGGGGCCGCCGTCGTCGCCGCGGTCACCGAGGCCGGCGGCACGCCGATCGTCCTCGACCTCCGGATCGATGCCGTCCCGGACGGCCTCGACGCCGTCGCGGTCGACGTCACCGACACCGAGGCGACCGAGCGAGCCGTGCGCGAGGCAGCGGAGCGGCACGGCGGCCTCGACGCCGTCGTGACCGCGGCGGGGATCGACAAGCCCGCACCGATCGGCGGCATCTCGTCCGGCGACTGGGAGCGGATCGTCGCCGTCAACCTGCTCGGCACGGCGGCCGTCGTCCGTGCGGCGCTGCCCGCGCTCGAGGCGTCGCACGGTCGGGTCGTCACGGTCTCCTCGTCGCTCGCCCTCCGCGGCGTCGGGGACGGCACCGCCTACTCGGCGTCGAAGTTCGGCGTCCGCGGGTTCTCGCAGGCCCTCGCCGCCGAGACCGGCGGCAGCGTCGGCGTCACGAACGTGATCCCGGCGGGCATGCGGACGAACTTCTTCGCCGACCGCACGGAGCAGTACAAGCCCGGGCCGGATGCGCAGCTCATCGAGCCGGAGTACGTCGCGAACGCGATCCTGTTCGCGCTCGCGCAGCCGGCCGGCTGCGAGATCCGCGAGCTGTCGATCATGCCGGCGACGGAGCCGAGCTGGCCGTAGACGCGACCGTCAGACGGACGGGAGGCGCGGTGCGGGCCCGCACCGCGCCTCCCGTCACGTGGTGCGGAGCAGGTCCGCGACGTCGGTGAGCACGGCCTGCGGCTCGACCTCGTCGACGTAGGACGGGTCGTGCGCGCAGCGCTCGGCCGTCCACCCGACCTGCGTCACGTCGACCCCGCACACCGGGCACCGCGTCACGTACGAGAGGTGGACGCGGTGCCGACCGCGGTCGAACGGACCGGCGTTCACCACGTTGCCGAACCAGAACACGCCCACCGTCGGGGTGCCCACGGCCACGGCGAGGTGCCGCGGGCCGGAGTCGTCGCCGACCATGACGTCCGCCGCCGCGAGGACCGCCGGGAGGTCGGTGAGCGGGAGCGCGCCGGTGCGGTCGTGCACGCGGTCCGCGGTGTCGGCGGGCAGCGCGGCCCGGATCGCCGCCGCAGCGGGCACGTCCGTGCCGTCACCGACGAGGACGACGTCGTCACCGGCGGCGAGCCGAGCCCGGGCGACCGCGGCGAACCGGTCCGGACTCCAGCGGCGCCGCGGATCGGTGGCCCCCGGGTGGATCGCGACGAGTCGCCCGCTGCGGTCCGAGGCGGTGCGGACGCCGAGCCGGTCGCGGACCGCCGCGCGCTCCTCGTCGGAGACGCGCACGCGGGGGTCGAGGGTCACCGGTGCGGCACCGGCGAGCGAGACGACCTCGAGGGCCCGGAGGACCTCGTGCTGGTAGTAGACGTAGCGGACCCAGCGCTCCGTGACCTCGGCGTCCTCGGTGGCGGTGCCGACCGTGTGCCGGGCGCCGAGCCGGAGCAGGAACGGGTTCGAGTTCCGTCCGCCCCCGTGCAGCTGCACGGCGAGGTCGAAGCGCCCGGCGAGCCGCGACTCGAAGTCCGCGAGGGTCGGAGCACCCTCGCCGGAGTCCCGGACGCCCGGGACGACCGGCAGCTCCTCGAACGCGTGCACGGCGTCGGTCCGGCCGCGCAGCACCGCCGGGGCGGTCGGCGTGCCGAGCAGGGTGATGCGCGCGTCGGGGTACGCCGCTGCCAGGGCCTCGAGCGCCGGCACCGCGAAGAGCAGGTCGCCGAGGCCCCCGCCCCGGAGCACCCCGATCTCGCGGACGTCGTCGAACCGTTCTCCACCGTTGCCGATCAGTTGCACCCGTCCCGTCTACCGACCAGGGGCCGCCCGGACGTCCAGCAGCGGGCTCGGATGGACGAGAAACGCGATGCCGTGGGCGTGCCCAGCTTCCCGCGAGGACCGTCGGACCCCCGCCCGTCCCCCGGAAGGACACCATGACGATCGCTCCCCCCGCCACCGATGACATCGTGGTGGCCGACCCCGCCACCGGGACCCTCGCCTCGACGGTGCGCCGCGCCTCCGAGGAGGAGGTCCGCACCGCCGTCGCCCGTGCCCGCGCCGCGGCCCCGATGTGGGCCCGGACCGCACCGGCGGAGCGGGGTGCCCTGCTGCACCGCGCTGCCGAGCACGTCCGCGCGCACGCCCAGGAGCTGGCTGACCTGAACACCCGGGAGACCGGCAAGGTCCCCGGCGACGCGCTCGGCGGGGTCGAGGCCGGGGTCGGGACGCTCGTGCAGTACGCCGAGCTCGGACCCGTGCACCGCGGCGAGGCCCTGCGCGGCGCGTTCGGCGCTGCCGACTGGTCGGTGCCGCACCCCCGCGGCGTGGTGCTCGCGCTCACCCCGTGGAACGACCCGGTCGCCGTGGCGTGCGGGATCCTCGGCGCCGCGATCGTCACCGGCAACACGGTCGTGCACAAGGGCAGCGAGCGCTCCCCCGCGACGATCGCCCGCCTGAACGCCCTGCTCGCCGAGGTCCTGCCGGACGGCGTCCTCGTCGGGGTGGACGGCGACGGCGCGACGGGTGAACTGCTCCTCGCACAGGACGGCATCGACGTGTACGCGCACGTGGGCTCCACCGGGACCGGTGACCGGCTCTCCGAGGCTGCGGTGCGGACCCGTGCCCACGTCGTCCGGGAGAACGGCGGGAACGACGCGGTCGTCGTGGACGCCGACGTCGACCCGGTGTGGGCCGCCGCCCAGGTGGCCCTCGGCGCCTTCGCGAACACCGGGCAGATATGCACGAGCGTCGAGCGGGTCTACGTGCACCGCGCGGTCGCCGAGCCGTTCGTGACCGCACTCGTCGCCGAGGCCGAGCGGCGCACGTCGGCCCCGGCCGCGGAGTACGGGCCGCTCGTCGACGATCGGCTCCGGCGCACCGTGCAGTCGCACGTCGACGACGCGCTGCAGCGTGGGGCGTCGGCGCGCACCGGCGGTGCCACACCGGACGGCCCGGGCGCCTTCTACCCCGCGACCGTGCTCACCGGCGTCACCGACGACATGCTCGTCATGACCGAGGAGACCTTCGGGCCGATCGCCCCCGTGCGCGTCGTCGAGGACTTCGACGAGGGCCTGCGGCTCGCGGCGGCCGACCGCTACGGCCTCGCGGCGACGGTGCTCACGAACGACACCGGACACGCCCTGCGTGCGGCCGCGGAACTCCCCGTCGGCACGGTGAAGGTGAACGCCGTCTTCGGTGGCGCCCCTGGTGGCAGCGCGCAGCCCCGGGGTGCCTCCGGTGCTGGGTTCGGGTACGGCCCGCACCTGCTCGACGAGCTCACCACCACGACCGTCGTGCACCTCGAGGCGGCCCCGCCGGCCGGGGGTGCCCGGTGAGCGTCGACGTCCGGCTCGTCCGGGACCTCGTCGCCACGGTCGACGACCGCGAGCCGCTCGTCGTCGTCATCGGCGACTGCATCCTCGACCGCTGGACCGTCGGCGAGGCGGAACGGGTCTCGCGCGAGGCCCCGGCCCCGGTGGTCCGCGTGACGGAGACCGTGGCGGTCCCTGGTGGCGCGGCGAACACCGCGGTGAACGCCCGCGCACTCGGCGCCCGCGTCCGGATGGTCGGGCTGCTCGGTGACGACGAGGCCGGCGCCGTGCTCCGTGAACGCCTCGACGCCGCCGGGGTGGACACGTCCTGCATGGTCGTCGTCCCCGGCACCCGCACCACGACGAAGTCGCGGGTCGTCGGCGGCGACCGGGTCGTCGTCCGCGTCGACGAGATCGCCGCGGAGCCCACCGCCGAGCACGGCGTCCGGCTGGCCGAGGCCGTCGCCCGTGCGCTGCGGTGCGCCGACGCCGCGGTCGTCTGCGACTACGGCCTCGGGGTGGACCCGGCCGACGTCGTCCCCGTGCTCGACGCCGACCGTCCCACCGCGGTCGTCGTCGACGCGCACGACCTCACCCGCTGGGCGGCGCTCCGACCCGACCTCGTGACGCCCAACGCCGGCGAGGCGGCCGCCCTGCTCGGTGCGCCGCTCGGGACCGGCCCGGACCGGGCGTCCGCGATCGTCGACGCCCGGCACGAGGTCCTCCGACGGACCGGCGCACGTGCGGCGGTCGTGACGCTGGACCGCGACGGCACGGTCCTGGTCGAGCGCGGTCTCGACGGTGGCTTCCGGACGCGGGCGGTCCCGGCATCGGAGCAGCAGGCCTCCGGTGCCGGCGACACCTTCTGCGCCGCTGCCACGGTGGCGCTCGCCGTGCACGCCCCGCTCCGCGACGCCGTGTCGGTCGCCCAGGCGGCAGCCGATGTCGTCGTCCGCGAGGCCGGCACCTCGGTGTGCTCGGCCGCGGCGCTGCTCGAGTCGGTGACCGCGCCGGCCGCGACCGTCGTCGACCACGACGAGCTCGCCGCCGCGGTGGACGCCGCGCGTGAGGCCGGACGACGGATCGTGTTCACGAACGGCTGCTTCGACGTGGTCCACCGCGGGCACACGACGTACCTCCGGCAGGCCCGGGACCTCGGCGACCTGCTCGTCGTCGCACTGAACGACGACGACTCCGTCCGGCGCCTGAAGGGTCCGGAGCGGCCGATCAACCCGGCCGAGGACCGGGCCGGTGTCCTCGCCGCCCTCGCGTGCGTCGACCTGGTGACGGTCTTCGCCACCGACACCCCGATCCCGCTCATCGAACGGCTGCACCCCGAGGTCTACGTCAAGGGCGGCGACTACTCCCCCGAGATGCTGCGCGAGACCGCGGTGGTGCAGGGCTACGGCGGCGAGGTCGTCATGGTCGACTACGTGCCCGAGCACTCCACGACCGCCGTCGTCCGACGGATCCGCGAGGCGGCCGCGGCGACCGAGGCCGCGCGGACGGACCCCGAGGCCGCACCGTGACCCGTCAGGGGGAAGTCATACCGCGGTAGGGGGTGGTCGAGACCCGCGCGGGATGGCAGCCGGTCGCACGCTCCGTAGCGTCGAACCCGTCGACGAGGTCCGTCGGCGGAGGGAGCCACCGTGTTCGACCAGATCACCCCGCTCGTCGTCGAGCTGGCGGCCAGCCCGCTCGTCTTCGTCGTCCTCTTCGCGCTCTGCCTGGTGGACGGCTTCTTCCCACCCGTGCCGAGCGAGGCCGCCCTCGTCGCGGTCGCCGCCATCGCCGCGACCTCCGGCCAGCCGGTCCTCGCCGGGGTCCTCGCGGCCGCCGCACTCGGCGCGGTCGCCGGGGACTCCGTCGCCTACTGGATCGGCCGTCGGATCGGACTCGGACGCCTCGCGCGGTCCCGGCGTCCGAGGATCGCCGCGGCGTTCGCGTTCGCCGAGCGCCAGATGCGACGGCGGTCCGCGAGCCTCATCCTCGTCGGTCGGTACATCCCCGTCGGACGCGTCGCGGTGAACATGACCGCCGGTGCGACCCGGCTCCCCTACCGCCGGTTCCTCGCGATCAGCTCGGTCGCGGGGCTGGCGTGGTCGGCCACCTCGATCGGGATCGCCCTCGCGGCGTCGAGCGTGCTGCACGAGCCGCTCGTCGCAGCACTGGTCTCGATGGTGGTCGCCGCCGGACTGGGGATCGCCGTCGACCGGGTCATCGGTAGAGTCACCCGGAAGCGGGAGGCCCGAGCAGCCGCCCGGGCGGACGACCGCGCGGACGCCAGGGCAGCGGTCCTCGACGCCGCCCGCACCGCACCGCACCTCGCCCACTCCGGAGGGACCGCACGACCGTGACCGCCCACGTCCCACCCGCGACGCCGCGCCGACGCCGGCCGTGGTCGACGCGCCGGGAGTGGGCGACCTGGCCCGTCGTCGCCGCCCGGATCGTGCTCGTCGTCGTCGCCGCGACGCTCTTCGCGGTGGCCGCACCCGTGACGGTCGCCGTGTACGACGTGCCCGTCCCGCTCGCGCTGCTCGTGACCGCGGTGCTCTCCGTCTCGCTCGGGCTCGCTCCCGTGCTGCCGCGGACGTCCTCGGTGGTGCACCTGGCGGGGGTGGCGGCCCTCGGGCTCCTCACCGCCGGGTCGCCGGCCGGTCCGTGGCCGCTCCCGGTCACCGCGATCATCGGCGTCGGTGCGCTCCTCGTCGTGCTCGGCGTCCGGACGGACTGGCGACTCACCGCGGCCGTCTGGACCGCGGCGACGGTGCTCACGCTCGGCCTGGTCGCGGTGGTCCCCGGTCGGTGGGACCCGGCCGACGTCTGGGCCGCGACCTTCGTCGTGTCCGCCGGCAGCGACCTGCTCCTCGCCGGGACGGCCGTGGCGATCGGGCAGCGCCGGGCGGTCCGGGTGGAGCTCGCCGAGGCCCGCCGCGACGCCGAACTCGAGCAGGCCCGCCGCCGGTCGGTCGAGGAACGCTCCCGGATCGCCCGCGAACTCCACGACGTCGTGGCGCACAGCATGTCCGTCGTGCACATGCAGGCCGAGTCGGCGCCGTTCCGCGTGGCCGACCTCCCGCCGGCAGCACGTGCGGAGTTCGCGGCGATCGCCGAGACCTCGCGGACGGCGCTCCGCGAGATGCGGCAGCTGCTCGGCACACTGCGCGGCGACAGCTCGGCGGAACGGGCGCCGCAGCCCCGGCTCGCCGACCTCCCCGCGCTCGTGCAGGCCACGCGGGCCGCCGGGATCCCGGTCGAGCTCCACCTCGACGACGACGCACCCGACGACGGGGACGACCGGCTGGCACAGCTGAGCGCGTACCGGGTCGTGCAGGAGGCCCTCGGGAACGTCGCGCGGCACGCTCCCGGTGCGGTCACGATCGTGACGGTCGCCCGGCGCGGCCCCCTGCTGGCGGTCGAGGTGACCAACGCCGCGCCGCCCGCCGGCACCGTCCCCGCCGCTCCCCCGGACGACGGCGGGTTCGGGCTCGCCGGCATGCGGGAGCGCGTGTCGGCACTCGGCGGGACGATCGAGCACGGGCCGCTCCCGGACGGCGGGTTCCGGGT
>NZ_JAFEVQ010000056.1:0-6615 GCF_020882855.1 Curtobacterium sp. GD1
CAAGGTGTCGTCGGTGTTGCTCCGCAAGATCTGACGCCCGCGGCGCCGCGGCGTCGGCCGCCCCGCGCGTCAGATCTTGCGGAGCAACACCGACGACACCTTGTGGTCCGCCGCCTTCTTCAACACGAGGGTCGCCCGGGAGCGCGTCGGCAACACGTTCTCGATGAGGTTCGGCTCGTTGATCGCCCGCCACACCTCGGTCGCCGTCTGCACGGCATCCGACCGGGAGAGCGAGGCGAACCGGTGGAAGAACGAGTCCGGGCTCGCGAAGGCCTCTTCCTGCAGCGCGAGGAACCGGTCGACGTACCAGGCCTCGATGTCCTTCGTCTTCGCGTCGACGTAGATCGTGAAGTCGAAGAGGTCGGACAGCGCCAGGCGCCCGTGCACCGGCGGCGCGAGCACGTTCAGGCCCTCGACGATGAGGATGTCCGGCTGTCGCACCACGATCTCGGCGTCCGGCACGATGTCGTACACGAGGTGCGAGTAGTACGGCGCTCGGACCTCGGTCGCGCCGCTCTTCACCTGGCTCACGAAGCGCAGCAGGGCCCGGCGGTCGTAGGACTCCGGGAAGCCCTTGCGGTCCATGATCCCGCGCCGCTCGAGCTCGGCGTTGGAGTAGAGGAACCCGTCGGTGGTCACGAGCTCCACGCGCGGGGTGTCCGGCCAGCGCTTCGTCAGCTCGCGGAGCAGTCGTGCGACGGTCGACTTGCCGACGGCGACCGACCCGGCGACACCGATCACGAACGGCGTCCGCCCGGCTCGGTCACCCAGGAAGGCCGACGTCGACGCGTGCAGGTTCCGTGCGCCCGCCGCGTAGAGCGTCAGCAGGCGGGACAGCGGCAGGTAGACCTCCTGCACCTCCTGCATGTCGAGGCGGTCACCGAGACCGCGCAGCTGCACGATCTCGGTCTCGGTGAGGGACAGGTGCTCCTTCGGAGCGAGCTGCGACCACTCGCCACGCGGGATCTCCACGAAGGGGGTCGGGTGCGCGACGGTGGTCTCCGGGATCGGCATGGGAACGAGCGTACAGACGGGAGGCGCGGATCACGTGAGCCGACCGGCTCGCGTGATCCGCGCCTCCCGATCCGTGCTGTCGGCGCGCCTACTGCGCGTTCAGGGTGAAGGTGACGTCCTTCGCTCCCGCGGACTTGAGGGTCCGCGTGAACGTGTCGCCGGTGATGGCGGCGCCGGTCGTGTAGGACCACTTCCCCGCCTCGTCGGCGGTCACGTTCATGAGGTACTTCGACCCGGAGTAGATGTCGACGCGGGCCTTCGGCGCGGCCGTGCCCTCGATCAGCTGCTTCTGCCCCTGCACGAAGGTCTTGGTCGCGACCGTGATCGGCGCCGTCTGCTCCTGCTCGGCGGCGTTCAGGGTGAACGTGAGGTCCTTCGCTCCCGCGGACTTGAGCGTCCGCGTGAACGTGTCACCGGTGATCGCTGCGCCGGTCGTGTACGACCACGTGCCGTCCTCGCCGGCAGTCACGTGCATCAGGTACTTCGACCCGGAGTAGATGTCGACGCGGGCCTTCGGCGCGGCCGTTCCCTCGATGCGCTGCTTCTGCCCCTGCACGAACGTCTTCGTGGTGACCGAGATCTGCTCGGCCGCGGTCAGCGTGAACGTGAGGTCCTTCGCTCCCGCGGACTTGAGCGTCCGCGTGAACGTGTCACCGGTGATCGCGCCACCGGTCGTGTACGACCACGTGCCGTCCTCGCCGGCAGTCACGTGCATCAGGTACTTCGACCCGGAGTAGATGTCGACGCGGGCCTTCGGCGCGGCCGTTCCCTCGATGCGCTGCTTCTCGCCCTGCACGAACGTCTTGGTCGCCACTGTGACCTCATTCGCCGGAGCGGGCGTCGCCGCCGCCGTGAACGTCTCGGTCAGCTCGTCCTTGCCGGCGACGAAGGTGAGGTCGAACGAGTCCTCGTCGACACCGGTGAACTTCCCCGGGGTGGTGAAGGACCACTCGC
Source organism: Curtobacterium sp. GD1 (assembly GCF_020882855.1). Taxonomy (NCBI): domain Bacteria; kingdom Bacillati; phylum Actinomycetota; class Actinomycetes; order Micrococcales; family Microbacteriaceae; genus Curtobacterium; species Curtobacterium sp. GD1. The sequence continues at coordinate 1,969 of NZ_JAFEVQ010000056.1, forward strand.
CGGCCTCGTTGACGACCGGTCCGCCGATGACCTTGCCCTCCGAGCGGACGAGGATGCTGTTCACGCGGCGGGTGGTCGTGCCGGTCACGGTGAACTGCTCGCCACGCTCGTACTCGGTGGCCGAGGTGATGGTGATCTTCGGCGTGATGAGCCCGTCGGCCGCGGTGAACGTCTGCTCGAGGGACTTGTCACGGGCGACGAAGCGGAAGTCGAACGAGTCTTCGTCGAGGATCGGCGCGCCCGCGGGGATGGTGAAGGACCAGTTGCCCTCGGCGTCCACCAGGGGCGAAAACGGGATGTCCGAGCCGGCCCGCACCTGGATCGCGGTGACCTGCTGCGTGGTGGTCCCGGCGATGGTGAACGCCTGACCTCGCTCGTACTCGGTCGCCGAGGTGATCGTGATGTGCGGCGTGACGATGCCATCGGAGGCGGTGAACTTCTGGGTGAAGGACTCCTGGAGGTTGCTGCGGAACTCGAACTCGAGCTCGTCCGCACCGGTGACGCGGCCCGGAACGGTGACCTGCCAGTTCCCGTCCTCGTCGGCCTGCCCGGAGAAGGCCGGGTTCTTGCCGGCCCACAGCGTGACGTCTCGGTGGGCGCTGGCGCCCTTGCCGGTGATGACCAGGTCCTCGCCGCGCTCGTAGGTCGTGCCCGAGGTCAGGGCGAACGACGGGATGATCTGGCCGTCCTCCGCGGTGAACTTCTGCGTGAACGACTTGTTGTAGCCCGTGCGGAACTCGTACGTCAGGCTGTCCGCCGTGGTGAGCCGCCCGGGGACGGTGAACGCCCACTCACCCTCGGCACCTGCGGCGACGGAGAGCGCGAGGTTGCCGTTCTCGAACATCGTGACGCTCTGGTGGGGGATCGCGCCCCGGCCGGCGATGACCAGGTCTTCCCCGCGCTCGTAGGTGGTCGCGGAGGTGAGCTTGAACCCTCCGAGGACCGGACCGTCGGCTGCCGTGAAGGTCTCGGTGATCGAGTTCTGGAGGCCGCTGCGGAACTGGTAGGTCAGACTGTCCACGGTGGTGAACCGACCGGGGACGGTGAACTCCCAGTCGCCTTCGTCGTCCGCGGCCACGGAGAGCTCGAGGTTGCCGTCGACCCACAGCGAGACGTCCTGGTGCGCCCTGGCACCCGTCCCGGTGATGGTCAGGTCCGTCCCTCGTTCGTAGTCGGTGGACGAGGTGATGCGGAACCCGTTGCCGAACGCCGCGGTCGAGGACGACGACGTGGAAGCCGGAGCTGCCGGAGCGGCCATCGCCACGGTGGCGGGAGCGATCGCGATCGACGTGCCGAGGGTTGCGATGACGCAGGCGGTGAGGGTGGAGCGCTTCTTCATGAACATCCTTCGCAATTGTGTGAAATGCAACATATGCTAAGTCGCCCATGCTGAGACGGCACTGCTGTGAGTCATACGATGGGACCGTGCTGCTCGCGATCGACACCTCCGCCGGAACCTCGGTCGCTGTCGTCGACCCGGGCAGCGGGCAGGCCCTCGCGACCCGCAGCACCGAGGACAGCCGCCGCCACGCCGAGGTCATCGGCCCGTTCCTCGCCGAGGTCCTCGACGTGGCCGGCATCACCCCCGCCGATGTCTCGGGCGTCGTCGCCGGCATGGGGCCGGGGCCGTTCACCGGCCTCCGCGTCGGCATCGCCGCAGCTCGCACCTTCGCCGCGGCACGCGGCGTCCCCTTCTTCCCGCTGGTCAGCCACGACGCGGTCGCGGCCGATCAGGACGGACCCGGTCCGTTCGTCGTCCTGACGGACGCGCGTCGGCGCGAGGTCTACTGGAGCGCCTACGACCAGACCGGCGCGCGCGTCGCGGGTCCCGGACTCGCCAAGCCGGCGGACCTCGACGAGGCGATCCGCGCCTCCTGGCCCGAAGCCGTGGGCTGGGACCGCGTGACGGCCCTGTCCATCCCGGCCTGGAGGCTCGGCGCGCTCGCCGCAGACCGGCTCACCTCCGGCGCGCCCTTCGCCGAGGACGCGCCCCTCTACCTCCGCGATCCGGACGTCACGATGCCGGGTGCGCCCAAGCGGGTGAAGCAGTGACGCTGCCCGACGGGCTGCGCCTGCGGCGCGCCCACCCGCAGGACCTCGACGACGTGATGTGGCTGGAGCACGCGTCGTTCCCGACCGATGCCTGGTCGGCGTCGCAGATGTCCGGGGAGCTGTACTCGCCGCACGGGTACTACGTCGTCGTCGAGACGACCGAGGGCGGGGCGCCGACGATCGTCGGGTACGCCGGGCTCTCCTCGTTGGCGGGCAACCCCGTGGCGGACGTCCAGACGATCGCGGTCGCGGCGGACCAGCGGGGGAAGGGCATCGGTCGGGTGCTCTTCACCGAGCTCCTCGACGAGGCGCGGCGGCGTGGCGTGCACGAGGTCTTCCTCGAGGTGCGCGCCGACAACCCCGTGGCCCAGGCGATGTACACGGCGTTCGGGTTCGAGCGGATCGCCGTCCGCCCCCGCTACTACCAGCCCGACGGCGTGGACGCGTGGGTGATGCGGGCGGAGCTCGCGACGGCTCCCAGCGTCGGGCCGTCCGGCGTCGGCCCCATCGGACAGGAGGCCCTCGATGGCTGAACCACTCGTCCTCGGCATCGAGACGAGCTGCGACGAGACCGGCGTCGGGATCGTGCGCGGCAACACCCTGCTCGCGAACGTCATCGCGTCGAGCATGGAGGAGCACGCGCGGTACGGCGGCGTCGTCCCCGAGGTCGCCGCACGGGCCCACCTCGAGGCGATGACCCCGACGCTGACCGCTGCGCTCGAGCAGGCCGGCGTCACCCTCGACGAGCTCGACGCCGTGGCGGTGACCGCGGGGCCGGGCCTCGCCGGGGCGCTCATGGTCGGGGTCGGCGCGGCGAAGGCCCTCGCAGTGGCGACGGGTAAGCCGTTGTACGGCGTGAACCACCTGGTCGGGCACGTCGGTGCTGACGTCCTCCGGTCGGACGGGTCCGAGATCGACCTGCCGACGGTGGCGCTCCTGGTGTCCGGCGGGCACACGTCGCTGCTGCTCGTGCAGGACCTCGTCGGCGACGTGGAACTGCTCGGCGAGACGATCGACGACGCCGCGGGCGAGGCGTTCGACAAGGTCGCGCGGCTCCTGGGGCTGCCGTACCCCGGCGGCCCGCAGATCGACAAGGCCGCGGCGGACGGCGACCCCACCGCGATCCGTTTCCCCCGCGGCTTGACGCTGCCGAAGGACATGGCCGCGCACCGCTACGACTTCTCGTTCTCCGGACTGAAGACCGCCGTCGCCCGGTGGGTCGAGCGCTGCCGTGACGAGGGGCGCGAGGTCCCCGTGGCCGACGTCGCCGCCAGCTTCCGCGAAGCCGTGGTCGATGTGCTCCTCACCAAAGCGCTGCGTGCGTGCGCGGACACCGGCGTGCACCGGCTCCTGCTCGGCGGCGGCGTCGTGGCGAACGCCCGGCTGCGGGCCGTCGCCGAGGAGCGCTGTGCTGCGGCCGGTGTCGAGCTCCGGATCCCGCCGTTCGACCTCTGCACGGACAACGGGGCGATGATCGCGGCGATCGGCGCCCGGCTCGTCGCCGAGGGGCACGCGCCGAGCGACCTCGGGATCGCGGCGGACTCGACGCTGCCCGTGACGACCGTCCAGGTCTGACGCTCGCGGGCCGACGCCGTTCCGCGTCCGGTCTGCGTCGTGCTCGCGTCCGGCCCGCAGGGGAGTGTCTGTGGGAGGATTCACACGAGGCGCCGACGACCGTGGCGCCGAGAGGGGTGGACGGTGTCCGATCAGAACCAGTGGCCGAAGCCGGGCGAGACGCCGGACAGCACCGCATCGTCGGTGCCGTCGAGTGCGGCCCAGCCCGAGTCCGGGCAGCCGCAGCAGTACGGCGCGTCCGCTCCCGAGGCACCGTCGGCAGCGCCGAACGACCCGTGGGGGCAGTCCGGACAGCAGGCGCACCCGGGTTACGGCGCCCCGCAGGGTTCGAACCCCTACGCCGCACCGCAGAACCCGTACGCGGCGCCGCAGCAGCCGCAGAACCCGTACGCCGCGCAGCAGCCGCAGAACCCCTACGGCGCGCAGCAGCAGCAGAACCCCTACGCCGCGCCGCAGAACCCGTACGCGGCCCCCGGCCAGCAGAACCCGTACGCCGCCCCGGGCCAGCAGAACCCGTACGCCGCCCCGGGCCAGCAGAACCCCTACGCGGCCGCGGGCTACCAGCCCTACGCACAGCGCCCGAAGACCAACACGCTGGCGATCCTGTCCATCGTGTTCGGCCTCGGGGCCATCCCGCTGTTCTTCATGGCGATCCTGCTCGGCCCCGCCGGTGCGATCCTCGGCCACCTCGCCCTCGGCCGCATCAAGCAGACCGGTGAGAGCGGGCGCGCCCTGGCGCTCACCGGTGTCATCGCCGGCTGGGTGATGACCGGCGTGTGGATCCTCTGGATCATCGGGCTGTTCGCGTTCGCCTCGATGGGGAGCTCGTACTCGAACTACGACGACTACGGGGCCGGCGCCTTCATCGGCTGACCGGAACCTCGGCGACCCGCTCGCACAACGACGGTCACCCCGAACCACGGATCGCCGCGGTTCGGGGTGACTTTCGTTGTGCACAGCGCGAGCGCGAGCGCGAGCGCGGGCGCCGCGCGCCGCCCGGCGGCCGCGCTCGCGCTGTGC
>NZ_JAFEVQ010000057.1:0-5837 GCF_020882855.1 Curtobacterium sp. GD1
GGGCGGCGGGCCGGGCCGCGCCGCCGCCCCGCGGCCGCCGCTACGCCGCGGGGACCGCGGCCAGCGCGCGCAGCTCGTGCGTGCCTCCCGACACGCGCTGCTCCGCAGCACCGGGCAGCCGCACCACCGCGGTGACGCCCTCGGGCACGGTCACCCGCACGAGCAGCTCCCCGTCGACGAGCTCCCACCGCACGGCGACGTGCCCGTGCACGGTGTCGAGCGAGGTCGACGCCCACGTGAGACCGCCTCCGGGCTGCGGCGCCACGAGCACCGACTCGTACCCGGGCGTCAACGGCGCGAGACCACCGACCACGCGGTGCATCCAGTCCGCCACGGCACCGAGCGCGTAGTGGTTGAACGACGTCATCTGGCCCGGGTTGATCGTGCCGTCCGGCAGCATCGAGTCCCACCGCTCCCACACCGTCGTCGCGCCCATCGTCACCGGGTAGAGCCACGACGGGCACTCGGTCTGCAGCAGCAGCCGGTACGCGTCCTCGAGGTGTCCGGTCTGCGTCAGCGCATCCGTGATGAACGGCGTCCCGGCGAAGCCCGTCGAGATCCGGTACCCGGACTGCTCGACGAGCTCCGCCAGACGGTCGCCGGCCGTGGCCCGCTCCGCCTCGGACAGGATCCCGAACACGATCGCGAGCGTGTACACGGTCGTGCAGTCGGAGAGAATCCGACCGTCGTCCTGCAGGTAGTGGGTCCGGAAGCCGGCCTGGAGGCGCGACGCGAGTTCCCGGAACTCGCTCGCCTCCGCCTCGTGGCCGCCCAACAGCTCGGCCGCGTCCGCCGCGATGGTGGCGGACCGGTACGCGCAGATCGTCGCGACGACGCCCTTGTCGGCCTTCGCCGCCGCGGGGTCCTCCGGCGGGGCGTCCGGGTCCAGCCAGTCGCCGAACTGGAACACGGTGTCCCACAGGTCCTCGGGGGAGAGGTGGTCGCGGACCCGCCGGAGGTGCGCGGCCATGGACGGGAACTGCTCCTCGAGCACCGCGGTGTCGCCGTACGCCTGGTAGAGCGTCCAGGGCACCCACACCCCGGCGTCCGACCAGACTGCGGTGGCGTCGGGCTTGCCGAAGTCCTCGGCGGGGGAGTACTTCAGCACGTCCGGCACGACGAAGGGGATGATGCCGTCGGCGTGCTGCTGCTCGAGCCACACGTCGCGGAGCCAGTCGCCGAGGAACGCCCGCGTGTCGAAGAGGTACGAGGCCGTCGGTGCGAACGCGGCGATGTCGCCGGTCCACCCGAGTCGTTCGTCGCGCTGCGGGCAGTCGGTCGGCACGCTGAGGAAGTTCCCCTGCATGCCCCGCACCACGTTGTCGTGGAAGGTGTTCAACAGCTCGTGGCTCGACTCGAACGTGCCGGTGCGGGGGAGGTCCGACCCGACCTGCACCGCGGTGAGGGCGGTGCGGAGCTCGTCGAGCGTGCCGGGCCACCCGTCGACCTGGGCGTACCGGAAGCCGTGGAACGTGAAGCGCGGCTCGAAGACGTCCTGGCCGTCCCCGCTGAGGGTGAAGTGGTCGGTGGCCTTCGCGGTGCGCAGGGGGCGCGTGCCGAGCTCGTCGTGCTCGAGGACCTCGGCGTGCTGCAGCGTCAGGACCGTCCCCGCCGGGCCGGACGCGGTCACCCGGATCCAGCCGACGAGGTTCACGCCGAAGTCGACCAGCGTGGCGCCGGCGGGGCTCGTCCAGACCTCGACCGGGGCGATCTCGGCGAGCGGTCGGACGGGCGGCACGGTGTCGGCGACGAGCTCGCGCTCCCCGAGGTCCACCGTGTGCACCGTGCTCGTGCGGCCCTCGTGTCCGTCCACGCTCGGCACCGTCACGTCGCCGGGCGTGAGGAAGGAGGCGTCGCGCAGGCGGGCGTCGACGTCCTCGCCGTCGTAGAGCTGGTCGGCCGTGATCGCACTCGACAGCGCCTGCCAGTCGGTGTCGGTCGCGACGAGCTGCTCGTGGCCGTCGGCGAAGGTGACGCGGAGTTCGGCGAACCCGGCGACCTCGTCGGCGTACCAGCCGCCACCGCCGCCCCAGGCGAGGCGTCCGGCGGCCCAGCCCTTGCCGAGGACGAGCGCGAGGACGGCGGCGCCACCCGGCTCGGCATCGGTGAGGTGTGCCGTGACGTCGTGCGAGACGACGCGCACGCGCCACTCGTAGCTCGTCCACCCCGGTTCGAGCAGGTGGTCGGAGACGCGCTGCCCGCCGAGCCAGGCCTCGACGACGCCGAGGGCGCTGACGTCGAGGGTCGCGCTCGTCACGGCGCCGTGGCCGTCGTCGAGGGTGAACTCCCGGCGCAGGATCGGTGCGCTCCCGAGGTCGGCGTCGCTCGCGATGAACGGTGCTGTCCAGGCGGTCATGTGGTGTGTCCTTTCACGCGACCGGTCGTCGTCGACCGGTGCGGGGGTCGTGGGCCCGGCCACCCGCCCGCGGGGGCGGGGTGGTGGAGGCGGGTCGCGCCTCCAGGCCGTGGATCGGGCGTCAGCCCTTGACGGCGCCGCTCGTCATGCCGGCGACGATCTGACGGTTGAAGAAGATGTAGAGGATCAGCGGCGGGATCGTGATGAGCAGCACGTCCGTGAACAGCAGGTTCAGCTGGCTGACCGACTGGCTCTGGAACGTGTACAGCGTCTGCTGCACCGTCGCGTTCTCGGAACCCGGCAGGAAGTACAGCGGGTTCGTGAAGTCGTTGAACACGGTCACCGACTGCACGAGCACGACCGTGATGATGACCGGCTTGAGCAGCGGCAGGACGACCCCGAAGAACAGGCGGATCGGACCGGCGCCGTCGAGCACGGCTGCTTCGTCGAGCTCCTTGGGGATCGTCGCGACGAACGCCCGGAAGAGCAGGATGCAGAACGAGAGGCCGAAGGTCGCCTCGATGAGGATCATCCCGCCCATGGTCTTGAACAGATTGAGCCCCTGCAGCACCCAGATCGTCGGGACGATCGCGGGCGGGACGATGAGGCCGGCGAGGACGAAGAAGTTGATCAGGCCGTTCCACTTGCTCGGTCGCCGTTGCAGGACGTAGCCGACCATCGCGGAGAACACCACCATGATGATGACGCTCCCCACGGTGAGCACGGCGCTGTTCAGGAACGAGCGCAGGATCCCGCCGTCACCGGTCTGCATGACCGCCACGAGGTTCTGCCACAGCTGCCACTGGCTCGGCAGGCTGAAGCCGAGCTGGTTGGCCTCGGCCGGGCTCTTCGCGGCCTGCAGCAGGACGAAGACGAACGGCACGAGGAAGACCACGAAGCTGACGACGATCGCGACGATGCCGATGACCCACTTGCGTGCGGTGTGCGGGCTCCGTCGGCGCGGGGTTGGCGTCTTCGCGGCGCTGGCGCGTCGGCCGGTGGTGATCGCGGTCACAGGTCCGCCTCCTTGCGGTTGATGAGCCAGGAGATCGGGACCATGATCGCCGTGACCACGATGAACAACACGACGTTGCCGGCGGTCGACAGCCCGTAGAACCCGGCCTGGTACTGCTTGTAGATCACGCTCGCGATGACGTCGCTCGTGAAGCCGGGTCCGCCGCCGGTCATCGCCCAGATGAGGTCGAACGACCGCAGGCCGCCGATGAGCGACAGGATGATGACCGTCCCCATCGCCGGGCGGGACAGCGGCAGCGTGATGTTCTTGAAGATCGTCCACGCGCTGGCGCCGTCGACACGGGCGGCCTCGAAGTACTCCTGCGGGATCGCCACGATGCCGGCGATGAAGATGAGCGTCGCAATGCCGACGCCCTTCCAGACGTCCACCGCGGCGACGCTCCAGAGGGCGAGGGCCGGGTCGGTCAGCCACCCCGGTGTGGGGAGGCCGACCGCCCCGAGGGCGCCGTTGATGATCCCGTGGAAGGGGTCCATCAGCGCCTTGAACGTGATGCCGATGCCGATGGTCGACACCAGCACGGGGAAGAACACCACCGCTCGGAGGTACCCGCGCCCGAGCACGGGGCTCGTGAGGAGCAGGGCGAGGGCGAGTCCGAGGACCACCTTCGCCGCGCTCGTCACGAACCCGTACTCGAACGTGTGCACGAACCCGGAGACGAGCTGCGGGTCCTGGAAGAACCGGACGAAGTTGTCGAAGCCGATGAAGGTCTGGTCAAACAGCGTCCAGCGGGTGAGCGAGAAGTAGAACCCCGCGAAGGTCGGGACCGCGAAGAACACGACGTAGAGCGCGATCGCCGGGATGAAGAACCAGGCCGGGTAGAACGAGCGCATGCGGCGCCGTGCCGGCCCGGGGCCTGCCTTCGTGGTCTGCGGCGGGGCCACCGCCGTCGTGAGGGTCGCGGTCACCGGATCACCAGCCCTTGATGCCGAGCTGCTGGGCCTGCTGGACGACGTCGTCGTCGTACTGGTCAGCGCCCTTCGCCGCGTTCGTGATGCCCGAGCCGACCTGCACGCAGATCTTCTCGAGGTTCGGACCCTTGATCGGGGAGAGGAACTCGAGTGCCGGGCTCGCCTTGCCGTCGTCGAGGTACTTCTGCAGGTCGCCGATCATCGGCGGGACGGAGTCGGGCAGGGTGCAGGTCGAGATGACGTACGGGCCACCGGGGGTGCCGGTGTCGTTCTGCACCTTGCAGCCCTCGGACGAGTTCGCGAAGGCGACGAACTTCTTGGCGGCCGCGAGCTTGTCACCCGTGGTCGTCTTCGGGATGTACAGGCCGTTCGGCTCCCAGATGGTGAGGTTCGTGTCGTCCGCGTTCTCCGCCGGGAGGGCGAAGGCACCGATGTCGTTCACCGCGTCGGGCGAGTCCTGCTGGATCGCCGAGATCGCGTTGGTCAGCATCGGGTACTGGGCACCCTTGCCCTCGGCGAGCATCTTCAGGCCGTTCGCCTGCGTGGCGGACGCGTAGTCCTCGTTGTAGAGGTCCTTGTCCTTGCCCTCCTGGAGGTGCTGGAACCCGGCCAGCGCCGGCTGCTCCGCGTAGGACTCCTTGTGCTTCGTGTACTGCGTCGCCCAGTTCTTCTGCTGCGCGGTGATGTTCGCGAAGTCGCCGAGCACGAACAGCTGGCTGGTCCAGGTGTCGCCGTAGGTCTGGATGATCGGCGCGATGCCGGCGTCCTTGATCTTCTCGCTGTTGCTGATGAAGTCCGACCACGTGGTCGGGACGCTCAGGCCGAGGTCCGCGTAGACCTTCTTGTTGTAGAGGACGGCGCCGCCGAAGCTGGTGCCGAACGGTGCGCCGTAGATGCCCTTGTCGGTGCTGACGACCTTGGTGAACTGCGGGTCGACGTCCTTCGCCCAGCTCTCCTTCGAGAGGTCGACGAGCGTGTTGTCCGGGTTGAGCGCCTGCATGAGCGAGCCGGAGTTGTAGTTGAAGACGTCGGCCATCTCGCCGGTCGACAGCCGGGTCTTCACCAGGTTGTCGCCGTCGGTGCCCTGCGGCTTCGTGTCGAACTTGACGGTGATGTCGGGGTTCGCCTTCTCGAACGCGGCGATGAGCGGCTTCGCGGTGGCGGCGGTGGCCTCGGCGTTGTCGGCGAGGTACGTGATCGTGACCTTGCCGCCGCCGCTGCCGGTGTCGGCGGAGCCGCCCGACGAGCACGCGGCCAGGCTGCCGATGAGGACCGCGGCGCCGCCGATGGCGAGCAACCTGGTGGTCAGGGGACGAGCTGACATTCCTTACCTCCTCGTAAGGCCCGGGACTGGGGGAACCCGGGTGAAACGGACCCGGTCACCGCGCCGATGCGGTTCCCGGTGGTGCTGTTTAGAACGTTTCAATCGGAATGGAACCATGCGGATTGAAGCGTGTCAATCACCGATCCTGATTCGTTACGCAAGTGCGCGGTCCCGCCGGCCGCGGGAGCCGGGGGGCGCGGGTCGGCCCTGGCG
>NZ_JAFEVQ010000058.1:0-4179 GCF_020882855.1 Curtobacterium sp. GD1
GGCGACGACAACGGTGGCGGGGGCGGCGGTGCCGTCTCCATCCCGATCGGCGCCTACGTCCGACGCCCCGGCAAGGACCTCGAGTTCGAGCCGAACCTGATCTCCCTCCTCGCGGTGAGCGTCCCGGTCATCTGGGTGACCGGCACCGTCCTGCGCAAGCTGGTCCGCGTCCTGAAGAAGTGACCCACTGACGGACCTGGAGGCGCGGTGCGGGCCCGCCCCGCGCCTCCAGGACGTCCTGTGGTCGCGATCCGTCACCGGGTCGCGACCACGTCTACAATGGCGGGACACACACGGGAGTCCGGGATCGCCGGGCTGAGAGGGAGCGAGTGGCGCTCCGACCGTCGAACCTGATCCGGATCATGCCGGCGCAGGGAGGAGTCCAGGGCCATGTCCACGAGCACGCACACTGCTGTTCCGTCCACCCCCGTCAGGCGCTCGCTGCGCTGGCGGGTCGTCGACATCGTCGTGGCGAGCGTGCTCGCCGTCGCGATCGGTGTCGTCTTCAAGCTCTGGGAGTTCGGCTACGAGCCGATCAGCGCCGTCGCCGCGCTCGTGCTCCCCGGCACGCAGGCGCTCTTCGGCGGGGTGTGGCTGCTCGCCGGGCCCGTCGTCGCGATCATCGTCCGGAAGCCCGGAGCGGCCCTCTACGCCGAGATGGTGGCCGCCTCGATTGAGGCGCTCCTCGGCACGCAGTGGGGCTGGCTGACGCTCGAGGCCGGCCTCGTGCAGGGCCTCGGCGCCGAGCTGGTGCTCGCGCTCTTCCTGTACCGCGTGTACCGCCTGCCGGTGGTCGTGCTCGCCGGTGCCGCGGCCGGTCTGGCCCTCGGGCTGAACGACACGGTGCTCTGGTACCCCGGACTCGACCTGGCGTTCAAGGTCGTCTACGTCGTCTCGGCGATCGTCTCCGGTGCGCTGATCGCGGGCGTCGGCTCGTGGTTCCTCGTCCGAGCGCTCGCTGCGACCGGCGTCCTGTCGTCGTTCGCGGCGGGCCGTGAGCACTCCAGACGCGGTCTTCGCACCGTCGCGTGACCGTGGCAGCCGCGCGGGTCACCTTCTCCGACTGGGGCTGGCGGTACGCGGAACGTGACGCCTGGGCCGTCCGCGGCGTCGACCTGACCGTCGAGCCGGGGGAGCGGGTCGCGATCGTCGGTCCCTCGGGCGCCGGCAAGTCGACGCTGCTGCGGGCGGTCGCGGGCGTGCTCCCGGACGAGCCGGACGCCGCCGACGACACCGCGGCCTCCGTCCAGGGCTCGGTCCTCGTCGACGGTGCCGAACCGCGCGCGGCCCGCGGGCGCGTCGGCCTCGTCATGCAGGACCCCGAGGCGCACACGGTGATGTCCCGCGTCGGCGACGACGTGGCGTTCGGCTGCGAGAACGCCGGCGTCCCACGGGACGAGATCTGGCAGCGCGTCCGGTCGGCCCTCGACGTCGTCGGGCTCGACCTGCCGCTCGACCGGTCCACCACGATGCTCTCCGGCGGGCAGCGGCAGCGGTTGGCGCTCGCGGGCGTGCTCGCCATGCGCCCGGGTGTCCTCGTGCTCGACGAGCCCTGCGCGAACCTCGACCCCTCCGGCGTGGTGCAGGTGCACGACGCCGTGCGGGCGCTGCTCGATGAGACCGGGTGTTCACTACTCGTCGTCGAGCACCGCATCGGGACCTGGCTGGACCTGGTCGACCGACTCGTGCTGCTGGAGCCGGCCGGGGGTGTCGTCGCGGACGGTGCGCCTGCGGACGTGCTCGCCGAACACGGTCCGGCGTTGACCGCCGCCGGCGTCTGGGTGCCCGGGTCCGAGCCCGAACAGGGTTCCGCGCGTCGGGGTACCCGCTTGTCTCCGCGAGCGGGCAAAATGCACGGGGCCGACAACGGGGGACCGGACGGAGTCCGCCCGCTCGGCGCCGCGGGACCGCGAGTGGGCGGAATGCGCGGGGCCGACAACGGGGGAGCGGACGGGTTCCGCCCGCTCGGCGATCGGGACCCGGTGCTGCTCGCGGCGCGGGGGCTCGGGACCGCCCGGGGCAGGCGGCAGCCAGTCGGGAGCGGGATCGACCTCGACGTCCGGGCCGGACGGGTCCTCGCGGTCACCGGGCCGAACGGCATCGGCAAGTCGACGCTCGGCCTCACGCTCGCCGGGCTCCTGCACCCCGCCGCAGGGTCGCTCCGCGCGGGCACGGCACTCGCCGACGGCATCGGTGACGCCCCCGCCGCGTGGACGAGCAGGCAGCTGGCAGGTCGGATCGGCACGGTCTTCCAGGACCCGGAGCACCAGTTCGTCGCCCGCACCGTGCGTGAGGAGCTGGCCGTCGGCCCCCGCGCCCTCGGAGCGGCGGACGTCGACGCCCGGGTCGACGAGCTCCTCGACGCGTTCGGCCTCGCGCACCTCGCCGACGCCAACCCCTTCACGCTGTCTGGCGGTGAGCAGCGGCGGTTGGCGATCGGGACGGTCATCGCCTCCCGGCCGCCCGTCGTCGTGCTCGACGAGCCGACCTCCGGTCAGGACCGGGCGACGTGGCAGGCCGTGGTGGACCGGCTCGGCGAGCTCGCCGACTCCGGCACGGCGATCGTCGCCGTGACGCACGACCAGGACCTCGTCCGCGCGCTCGACGCGGACGAGATCGTGCTCGGGGCGACAGGGGCGACGGGGGCGAGCACCGCCGGGCCGGTGGCCGGCCTGCGCGACCCGGCCACGGAGGTGCAACCGTGACCGCCGACCAGGCCGCGGCCGGTCTGCCCGGACGAGCCGCGCCTCCTGGACCACCCGACGGCACCACGCGTGCGCGCGGCGTCCGCGGAGTCCAGCCGGTGGCCTCGCTGCTGGGCGTCCTCGCGCTCGGCGTGTGCCTGGTGCTCAGCCTCGACGTCGTGTCCGCGGCGGTCGCGCTCGGTCTCGAACTCCTGCTCCTGCCGCTCCTGCGGATCCCGCTCCGCACGCTGCTGCTGCGGACCTCGCCGGTCCTGGTCGCGGTGCCGCTGACCGCGCTGAGCATCGCGTTGTACGGGCGGCCGTCCGGGCGGTCCTGGTTCGACCTCGGGTTCGCGCACGTCACCGACGGGTCGCTCGCACTCGCGCTCGCGACGGCGCTCCGTGTCCTGGCGATCGGGCTGCCGGCGGTGGCGTTGTTCGTGCGGGTGGACCCGACCGACCTCGCGGACGGGCTCGCGCAGCTCCTGCGGCTGCCGGCACGGTTCGTGCTCGGAGCGCTCGCGGCGATCCGGATGATGACGCTCCTCGGGGACGACTGGCGACAGCTCGGCATGGCCCGTCGGGCCCGCGGCGTCGCGGACACCGGACGGCTGCGGCGTGGCGCGTCGATGGCGTTCGCGCTGCTCGTGCTGGCGCTGCGGCGGGCGACGACGCTGGCGGTGGCGATGGAGTCGCGGGGATTCGGCGCTCCCGGGCGGCGGACGTGGGCGCGGAGTGTGCGGTTCGCGGGGCCGGAGTGGGCGATGGTCGGCGTGCTCGTCGGGATCGGCGTCGTGTCGATCGCGGTGGCCGTGGGTGCGGGGACGTGGCGTGCCTGAGGGGGAACCCGACGTGGGTGGCGCGCGCGGCGCGAGTGGTGCGTCGGGGCGGCCCGTCGGCCGGCTTCCGGGCCCCGGGGACTCGCTCGTCGAGGGCCTCGCCGCCGCGGCCGCCGGGGTCGCGGCCGCCTCCGGAACGCGACTCGTCGTGCTCGTCGACGGCAGGTCGGGCACGGGCAAGACGACGCTCGGCGATTCCCTGGCGGAGCGGCTCGGCGCGCAGGTCGTCCACCTCGACGACGTCTACCCGGGATGGGACGGGTTGCGGGCCGCCGCGGAGGCCGTGGTGACCGACGTCCTCGGGGAACGCTCCGGCTACCGACGGTGGGACTGGGCGACCTCGCGCCCGGCGGGGTGGGCCGCCGTCGACCCCGGGCAGCCGATCGTGGTCGAGGGGTGCGGTGCGCTGTCCCGGGGCTCGGCTCCGCTCGCGTCGTTGCGGGTGTGGCTCGAGGCCGACGACGACACCCGGTGGGAGCGGGCGATCGGGCGTGACGGCGAGTCCTTCGCGCGGGAGTGGGACCGGTGGGCGGCGCAGGAGGCGGCGTTCATCGCTGCCGAGCGGCCGGCGGAGCTGGCGGACGTGGTGCTGCGGACGTAGGGCGCGGCGCGGGCGGCGCGGCGCGCGCGGCCCGGCGCCCGGCGCGGGGCCCGGC
>NZ_JAFEVQ010000059.1:0-3509 GCF_020882855.1 Curtobacterium sp. GD1
CCCTTCGTTCGTGCCGTGCCCCGGGCGCCGCGGGCGCTTCGTGAGCAGAAATGGTCGCCCGGGCTGCCCGCACCCGACAGTTTCTGCTCACCAAGCGCCCGCGGCGCCCGGGGCACGGCACGAACGAAGGGAGCGCCGGGATCGCGGCGCGTGGCGGAAGCACCCCTGCGAAGCGACGCGCTCCGCGATCCCGGCGGGTCTGGTGGGCGGCACGGAGCCGCTCGGGTCAACTCGGCTCGGTCACGCGATCACGGCCACGTCGTCGCCCGCGCCGTGCGGCCCGTCGTCGTCGGACCACGCCCCGGGGCGTCCGAGCACCGGCCCCCGTGTCGCGTCGAGCCCCGCGAGCAGCCCGCTGTCGAGCCGGTGCGCCAGCTCGACCTCGGCGATCACCCGTTCGCGTTCCTCGGCCGACCACGGAGCCGCGTCGAGCTGCGCCCGGTAGGTCTGCTCGAACGCGCTCGGGTCGGCGACCTGGTCGAAGATGTAGAACAGGACGCCGTTCGTCTCGAAGCCGAACTGCTCCGCGAGCAGCCGCCCGATGAGTCGCCCGCCGGACAGGTCGCCGAGGGACCGCGTGTAGTGGTGGGCGACGAACCCGCCGGGCCACGTCGCCGCGACCTCGTTCAGTCGTCGGACGTACGCGGTGGTCTCGGGCAGCGGGCACACGAGCTCGGACCAGTCCGGACCGATGAGGTACTCGAGGTCCGCCCGGATCGCCGGCATCCGCGTCAACTGCGACGTGACGAAGGGGGCAGCCACGGGGTGGTCCGCCATCCGCTCGGCCGCGCGCTCGAGGGCGTCGTACACGAACGCGTACTGTCCGAGCAGGGCCGCGTACTCGCCCACGTCGCACCGCCCGGCGAGCAGGTCCTGCATGAACCCGTCGCCACCCGACCCCTGCGAGCGACGCGTGCGCCGACGCAGCAGCTCGGAGAACGGGATGACGGTGTCCATGGAGGTAAGGCTAACCTTACTGAGCGGTACGTCAAGCACAGCGCACCCAGAAGTCGAGAGAGGAAGCTCGCACCGATGAGCTCGAAACCCAAACGCCCCCAGCACGTCTTCGTCGTCGACCGCACGGAGCGTCTCTCGCCGCACATGGTCCGCGTCCACCTCGGCGGTCCCGCCTTCGACGAGTTCGTCGCGGCGGCGGACCCGGAGCGGCTCGCCACCACGGACAAGTACGTCAAGCTCCTGCTCGCGAAGCCGTCGCTCGGGCTCACGCCGCCGTACGACCTCGAGTCACTGCGCGAGTCGCTCCCGAAGCACGACCGGCCGGCGCGCCGCACCTACACCGTGCGCGCCGTCGACCACGAGGCGAAGACCATCGCCGTCGACTTCGTCGTGCACGGCGACGACGGCCTCGCGGGTCCCTGGGCGGCCTCGGCGCAGCCCGGCGACATCCTCGCCCTCTCGGGTCCCGGCGGCGGGTACACCCCGTCCACCGACCCCGCCGTCACCCACGTGCTGCTCGGCGACGACAGCGCGCTCCCCGCGATCTCCGCCGCCCTCGAGGGCATGGCCGACACCGCCACGGGCGTCGCCCTCGTCGAGGTGGCGGGTCCGGCCGACGAGCAGGACGTCGCGCACCCGGCCGGGGTCGACCTGCGGTGGCTGCACCGCGACGCCACCGGCGCCGAGCCGGGCACGCTGCTGCTGGAGGCGGCTCGCTCGCTGGAGCGCGCCTCCAGGCCGGTGCAGGTGTTCGCGCACGGCGAGCGGACCGCGATGAAGGCGATCCGTCGACTGCTGCAGGACGACTGGGGACTCGAGAAGTCCGAGATGTCGCTGTCCGCGTACTGGGCGCTGGGGCGCGCCGAGGACCGGTTCCAGGAGGAGAAGCGCGAACCGATCGGCGTCATCTTCACCGAGTAGCGCCGGCCTGGAGGCGCGGCTGGCGTCGGTGGGTCGGGCTAGCGTTCCCGGCATGGTCGCCCTCTCGTGCTGCGCGCCCGGTTGCGACGCCGGTGCGGTCGCCGGGTCGGCGGTGCCCGCGGTGCCGCTGTGCGCCGGACACGTCGCCCTCGTGGTCGACGCCGCCGCCGAGCACGTCGGCGTCGAGGACGTGCTGCCCGGCCCGTGCCCGGTGTGCGGGTCTCGGGTCGGCGTGCGCTTCCCGTCGGGTGCGGTGTGTGCGACGTGCGAGTGGCGCTGGGGCGACGTGCCGGACGGGGACCTCGCTCCCCCACGGGTCGACGTCGTGTACTACCTGCGGATGCGGGACGACTTCGGCGACCGGATCAAGATCGGGACGACGGCGAACCCGCGGCAGCGGCTCGCGGCGATCCCGCACCAGGACCTCCTCGGGTTCGAGCGCGGCGACCGGACCCTCGAGCGGCGGCGGCACGCGCAGTTCGCCGGGTCGCGGTACCCCGGCACGGAGTGGTTCCGGGTGACGCCGGAGTTGCTCGAGCACGTCGCGGTCGTGTCCGCGGGCGTGAGCGACCCGTGGGAGCTGCACGCCCGGTGGCGGAGCGAGGCGCTGGCGCTGCGCGGGTGAGGCGCGGCGCGGCGGCCGGCCGGCGGCGCCCCACGGCCGGCGGGTGCTGCGCACAACGCAAGGCACGTCGAACCGCGGGGAACCGCGGTTCCGGCGCACTTCGGTTGTGCGGCGGGCGAAGGCGTGCGCGCCCCGCGCGTCGAACCACGAAAGCGACGTCGCACCAGCCGTCGCACGCGGTTCGACGTCGTTTCCGTGGTTCGACGCGGCGCCGCCGGCGGCCGGCGGGTGCTGCGCACAACGCAAGGCACGCCGAACCGCGGGGAACCGCGGTTCCGGCGCACTTCGGTTGTGCGGCGGGCGAGCGCACGTCACCAGCGGGCGCCCGCGCGCGTCGAACCACGAAAGCGACGTCGCACCAGCCGTCGCACGCGGTTCGACGTCGCTTCCGTGGTTCGACGCGGCGCGGCCGGCGGCGGGCCGGTGCTGCGCACAACGCAAGTCACGCCGAACCGCGGGGAACCGCGGTTCCGGCGCACTTCGGTTGTGCGGCGCCGACGCCCGGCCGCCAGCGCGTCAGCGCGCGTACGCGTCGACGAAGAGGGCGCCGCGGACCTCGCGCAGCGTGTCGGCCAGGCGGGCGATCGTCCGGCCCGAGATCCCGGAGACCTCGAGGTCGTACGGCCCCAGCGCCTGCAGCCGGCCGGTCCGGATGCGGACGACCTCCCACCCGACACCGCGCACGGCACGGTCCTTCCGGCGGTCCGTCTCCTGCCGGGGTCCGACGTGCTCGAGGCCGTGGCGTCCGGTGGAGTCGTACTCGATCGCGACGCGGAGCTCCGGCAGGATGATGTCCGGCCAGACCTCGACGTGGTCGAAGAACGGTCGGTCGAGGCGGATCGCGGAGTGGTCGAACGTGAAGGCGAACCGCTCGGCGAGGGCGCCACGGAGCTCGGCCTCGACCGCGGAGGCCGTCGCCGGGGCGCACACGCTCGTGAACGACTCCCCCGAGGGCAGCCGCGGCGTCTTCGGGCAGATCGACCGCGGGGCGGCCGGGGGCCGGGGC
>NZ_JAFEVQ010000060.1:0-2795 GCF_020882855.1 Curtobacterium sp. GD1
GTCGGCGGCGCCGGCGGTGCCGGTGCGGGGGCCCGCGGCGTCGGCGGTGTCGGCGGTGCCGGCGCGGGTGCCCGCGGCGTCGGCGGCGCCGGCGGTGTCGGTGCGGGCGCCCGCGATGTCGGCGGTGCCCGCGGTGTCGGCGGCGCCGGTCACCTCGAGCTCGGTGACCGTGAACGCCGGGGACCAGTCGCGCCCGTCCCGGTGCCCGGACAGCCCCGGTCGCCCGGTCCACCCCCGGTGCGGCTCGGGCAGGATCGCCAGCCGGACCGGCACGTCCGCCTCGTTCGGCGCGACCGGTGCCACGTCCGCCTCGGCCAGGGCCGCCAGCTCCGCGTCGTCGAGCGGACCGAGCGCCGCGCCCCAGTGCACCACCGCGGGCAGGGCACGGTCGCGGCAGTCGAGGACGAGGGAGACGCCCCCGGCGGTCAGGTGGACGAGGTCGTGCGGCATGAGTGCTCCAGTCGGCGACGATGACGGCTCGACGAGTCTCGCGCTCTGGGAGCGCTCCCAGCAAGTCGACGCGCGCAGCGCGTGTGCGGATGCACACGGATCCGGGTCAGAACCAGCGCTTGACCTTGAACACCACCCACAGGACCGCGGCGAACGCGACCATCGCGACGATCGCGAGCGGGTACCCCCACGTCCAAGAGAGCTCGGGCATGTGCGTGAAGTTCATGCCGTAGATCGCCGCGATGAGCGTCGGGGCGAAGAGGATCGCCGCCCAGCCCGAGATCTTCTTCGTGTCGTCGTTCTGCTTCTGCGCCGCGAGGGTCGAGTCGACCGTCAGCGCGTTCTGCAGCAGCTGCCGGAAGGTGTCCAGGCGCTCCACCGTGCGGATCGCGTGGTCGAGCACGTCGCGGAACCGGCGCTGCATCTCCACCGGGAGGTGGTACTTCTCCGCCCCGCGGTGCAGGTTCTCGATGATGTGGATGAGCGGTCGGGCCGCGCGCTGGAAGTCCACGACCTCGCCGAACAGCTCGTAGATGCGACGGGAGACCCCGGCCTCGCCCGCGAAGAGCTGGTCCTCGATCTGGTTGATGTCCTCCTCGAGGCCGTCGATCACCGGCACGTACCCGTCGACGATCGAGTCCATCAGCGCCCAGAGCTGCGCCTGCGGGCCCACCGTCACGAGTCCCGGCTTGCCGCTCATCCGCTGGAGTGCCCGCGGGACGGTCTGCTTGCCACGGGGGTCGGCCTTCACGACCACGAGGAAGAAGTCCTCCCCGACGAAGGCGTGCACCTCGCCGAACGCGACCTCCTCCTGCTGGTCGTTGTACAGCGCGGGCTTGAGGACCACGAAGAGCGTCGAGCCGTAGCGCTCGAGCTTCGGGCGCTGGTGCCCCTCGGCGGAGTCCTCGACCGCGAGTTCGTGCAGGCCGAGGGCGACCGCGACGTCGCCGAGCTCCTCGGCGTCGGGCTGGTGCAGCACGATGCACGCGCTCGCTCCCTGGTCCTCGAGCATGCGGAAGGTGTCGTCGAGCGAAGGACTCGGGATCGGGGCGATCCGGTCGACGTAGACGGTGTTCAGTTCGACAGACACGTCACCACCGTACGCAGGGCGAGCGTGCGGGGGTCGGACGCGACCGACGTGCGGGCCAGGAGGCGCGGGTCGGGCCCGCACCGCGCCTCCAGTCCGGCCCGTCCCCCGTCTGCTGGACGTGCGCTGCGCGCCGGGCCCGGCCACGCGCCTACGGTGCAGGTCATCAGCATGCTGACGAAAGGGGCTGACATGAAGAGGATCTGGAAGCGGATCGCAGTCGCGGTGAGCGCGGTGGTCGCGGTGGTCGGCGCGTTCGTCGGCTCGGGAGCTGCCGGCGGGACGCCGATCCAGGACGCTGCCGGCGGAGCACTCTCGGCCTCGTCGACGGCGATCGCGCCGGACGGGCCGGCGTTCTCGATCTGGAGCGTCATCTACGTCGGGCTGCTCGCCTACGCGATCCGCCAGTGCTTCCGCACCGCCGACGACGACCGGCACGCGCGGCTGACCGTGCCGGCGGTGCTCTCGCTCTTGCTCAACGCGGCATGGATCCTGAGCGTGCAGTTCGGGTTCCTATGGTTGAGCGAGCCGATCATCGTCGCGCTGCTCGCCGTGCTGGTGTGGACGTTCGTGCTGCTGCGGCGGTCGAAGCCCTCCGGGATCGTGGAGGCGATCGTCACCGACGGCACGTTCGGGCTCTACCTGGGGTGGGTGTGCGTCGCGACGGCGGCGAACACGGCCGCGGTGCTGACGGCCGCGGGCTTCCGGGGCTTCGGGCTGTCGCTGGACGTCTGGGGTGTGGTGATCGCGCTCGTGGCCGGGCTCGTCGGGGTGCTCCTCGCGGTGTGGGGCCGGGGGCGCCTGGCGCCGACGGCGTCGCTCGCGTGGGGGTTGGCGTGGGTCGCGGTCGCTCGGCTCGACGGGCCGCTCGTGTCGACGCCGACCGCCGTCGCGGCGGTGGTGGCCGCGGCTGCGGCGGTCGTCGTGACGCTCGTGGTGCGGGCTCGCGCGGGGTGGCGCGGCGCGGCTGCGCCGGCGCGCGTCGCGGCCGCCTGAGCGGCGCGCGGGGCTGGCTGCCCGTCCCGACGTTTCGCGCTGAGCGACAGTTCACGGCCCGCGGGCCGCGTGAACTGTCGCTCAGCGCGAAAGTGCGCGGCGCGGCGCGGCACGCGGGGGCAGCCGAGACTCGGCTGGGCGGACACCTTCGCCGGCTGGGCGCCGCGAAACCGTCCGTCGGGCCGAGTCTCGGCAAAGCGCGGCGCCGCGGCGTGCGGCCGCGGCGCGGCGTGCGGCCGCGCGCGCGCCCGCGCTCAGCGCG
>NZ_JAFEVQ010000061.1:0-2152 GCF_020882855.1 Curtobacterium sp. GD1
TGGGCTCGGAGTTGTTCATAAGAGACAGCCCCACGTGGAGGCGCGGTGCGGGGCCGACCCGCGCCTCCAGGCCGTCAGCGGGTCGTGGGAGGCAGCCGCACCAGCTCGACCGACAGGTCGCGGCCGTCGACCGCACCGCGCATCCACGTGTGGTCCGGCTGGCGGCGCCGGTCCGTCGGCGAACCCGGGTTGAGCAGCCGCAGCCCCGACGGCGCGACCGTGTCCCACGGGATGTGCGAGTGGCCGAAGACGAGCACGTCGACGTCCGGGTACGCGGCCGTCATGCGACGCTCACGGCCCGTCGCGGCACCCGTCTCGTGCACCAGGGCGACGCGCAGGTCCTCGACGGCGAAGCGCGCCTCGAGCGGCAGGCGGTCGTCGAACTCGGGGCCGTCGTTGTTGCCGCGGACGCCCTCGAACCGCGCCGACCGGGCCTGGACGGCGTCGAGCGTCGCGAGGTCCACCCAGTCGCCGGCGTGCACCACGAGGTCCGCGGCGTCGATGTCCGCCCAGAGCCCGGCGGGCAGGTCCTTCGCCCGCTTCGGCAGGTGGGTGTCCGAGAGCAGGACGAACGAGGTCGTCACGGCGTGGTGCGTCCGGGCATCGGCAGCCCCGCCTCGTCCGCGGCGCCGAGCCGTTCGAGGAGCCCCGCGAGGAGCGCGATGTCGTCGTCCGACCAGCTCGCGAGCCGTTCGTCGAGCGCGTCGCGGTGCAGCTGTACGGAGCGTTCGAGTGCGGCACGGCCGGCGTCGGTGGCCACGAGGGGCTTGGCGTTGCCGGTCCCGCCGTCGACCGTCCGGATGAGCCCGGCCGCCAGCAGCCCGGACAGCTGCCGCGAGATCGTGGAGCGGTTCAGCCGCAGGTACCGGGCGATGTCGATCGCCATGCAGCCCTCGTGCTGGACGACGAAGTCGACGAGGGACTGGTCGACGACGCTGAGGATCGCCTCCGAGCCGCGTGCCCGGATGCTCGCGCGGCGGGTGATGCGGGCGAGTTCCGTGTACGCGCGTCCGATGTCGCTGTTGCGGACATCGGGCCTCGGTTCGCTCATCGGACGGACTCCAGCCTGTCTGCGCCGGGACCTGCCGGCGGTGTTCGGTCCCGCCACCATACCGGCGGGTACGGATCGCGTCGGCTCAGTGACCCGCCGCGGCGGCCCGCAGGGCGGGGATGTCGAGCTTGACCATCTGCATCATGGCCTCGAAGACGCGGGCGTTGGCCTCGGGGTCGCCCGAGCCGGTCATGAGGTCGCCCATCATCGACGGGGTGACCTGCCACGCCACACCCCAGCGGTCGAAGAGCCACCCGCACCGGCTCGGACGGCCACCGTCGGCGAGCAGGGCGTCCCAGATGCGGTCGAGCTCCTCCTGGTCGTCGACGTCCACCTGGAACGAGACCGCGTCGGTGTGTTCGTGCCCCGGACCGCCGTTCATCGCACGGTAGGGCTTGCCGAGGAGCGTGAACTCGACGACGAGGGTCTGCCCGTCCGGGGTCTTGCTCACGCTGTCGATGCTGCTGTCGGGGAAGAGCGACACGTAGTGCTCCGCCGCCTGCTCGGCCTGGTCGTCGTACCAGAGGAACGGGGTGATCGTCGGCATGGGCGGGGCCTTCCGGTTCGGCTCAGTCCGCAGCGCCGCGGCTGAGCAGGTCTGCCTTCTCGGGGTGCTCGTCGAACCACTTGCCGACGAACCAGCACATCGGGACGATGCGCCGGGTGGAGTTCGCCTCGACGTCGGCGACCGCGAAGTCGACGAGCTCGGCGGCGTACCCGTGCCCGCGGTGCTTCGGCACCGTGTACGTGTGCGGGAACGCGATCGCGTCGCCGTTCTCGCGGTAGTCGAGGACGCTCACGAGTTCGCCGCCGACGTACATCGCGTAGCGGTCCTGGTCGGCTTCGTCGCGGAACTCGTGGTCCATGCCGCCATCATGCACCCTCGGCGGCAGCGCGGGCGGCAGGCGGTCAGGCCGTCGGGAATGGGCGGATCGGGGTCGGGCGTTGGTCGGACACCATGACGACAATCGGCATCATCGGCGCAGGCAACATCGGATCCCAGCTCGCACGGCTGGCGGTGCGGAACGGACACGAGGTGGTGATCGCGAACTCCCGCGGCCCCGAGACCCTGACGGACCTGGTCGCGGAGCTCGGCGAGGG
>NZ_JAFEVQ010000062.1:0-1766 GCF_020882855.1 Curtobacterium sp. GD1
CCGGACTCCCGCGTCGTCGACTCCCGGACGAGCGACGACGGAACCTCCATCCGTCGCCGTCGTCAGTGCCCGAACTGCGGCCGCCGTTTCTCGACCACCGAGACCGCTTCGCTCAACGTGGTGAAGCGCAACGGGGTGACCGAGCCGTTCAGCCGCGACAAGATCGTGTCCGGCGTGCGCAAGGCCTGCCAGGGACGCCCGGTGACCGACGGCGACCTGGCGATCCTCGCGCAGCGCGTCGAGGAGACCGTGCGGTCCTCGGGGTCGAGCCAGATCGACGCGAACGACATCGGGCTCGCGATCCTCGCGCCGCTCCGCGAACTCGACGAGGTCGCCTACCTCCGGTTCGCGAGCGTCTACCAGGCCTTCGACTCGCTCGAGGACTTCGAGGACGCCATCGGCCAGCTCCGCCGCGACCACCACGGCGCGGCCGACCCGGTCGCCGGATCGTCCCCGGCCGGGGCCGGCGCGTGAGCGGCATCGCGGAACGGATCGTCCGCGGCGGGTACTCCGTCGTGTTCCGCTCGGTGTTCGCCAACATGGACCCCGAGCGGGCGCACCACATCGCGTTCGCGGTGATCAAGTGGCTGCCGCACGTGCCCGTCGTCGGACGGCTCGTCGAGCGCTACTCGCGGCCGTCCGCCGCCGACGGCGTGACGACGATGGGGATCCACTTCCCGTCCCGCTTCGGCTTGGCCGCCGGGTTCGACAAGGACGCCCGGGGGATCGCCGGACTCGGTGTCCTCGGGTTCGGGCACGTCGAGGTCGGCACCATCACCGCCAAGCCGCAGCCCGGCAACGAGCGCCCACGGCTCTTCCGACTCATCCCCGACCGCGCCCTCATCAACCGCATGGGCTTCAACAACCACGGTGCCGCCGCAGCAGCACGTCGGTTGGAGCGTGCCCGCCGCAACCCCGGGCGGCCCGTCATCGGCGTGAACATCGGCAAGAGCCGGGTCGTCGCCGTCGAGGACGCCGTCGACGACTACCTCGAGTCGACGCGCAGGCTCGCACCGTTCGCGGACTACCTCGCGGTCAACGTCAGCTCGCCGAACACGCCCGGGCTGCGCGGTCTGCAGGAGCTCGACCAGCTCCGCCCGCTGCTCACCGCCGTGCGCGACGCCGCCGGCAAGGTGCCGGTGCTGGTGAAGATCGCGCCGGACCTCACCGACGAGCAGATCGACGCGATCGCCGGGCTCGCCGTCTCCCTCGGGTTGGCCGGCGTCATCGCGAACAACACCACGATCTCCCGCTCGGGACTCCGCACGCCGGCGGCGGACGTCGAGGCGATGGGTGCCGGGGGACTGTCCGGCGCACCGGTCGCGGCTCGGTCGCTCGAGGTCCTGCGGCGGGTCCGGGCCGCGGTGCCGTCGGACTTCTGCGTGATCGCGGTCGGCGGCGTCACGACCGAGCAGGACGTGCAGGACCGCATCGACGCCGGGGCGACCCTGGTGCAGGGCTACACGGCGTTCCTCTACGAGGGGCCGACCTGGGCGACGCGGATCAACCGGCTCCGGCGGCGGCGGTTGGGGCGCGCGGCGCGCTGACGTCGCGTGCGCGTCGCCGAGCGGGCGCGCTGGCGTCGCGTGCGCGTCCCCGAGCGGGCGAAGTACGTCACGCTCGACGCGTCGTGGCGGTGCGTTCTGCCCGCTCGGCGAGTCGTACGCGGCGAGTCGTGACCGGTCGGGTTCGCGCGTCCAGGGCCGCGTGTCCGTCGTCGGGTCCGGGTGTCCGTCGTCGAGGTCGCACGACACGCCGCATGTGCT
>NZ_JAFEVQ010000063.1:0-1674 GCF_020882855.1 Curtobacterium sp. GD1
GCGCGGCGCGGCGCTACAGGCTCGTCATGCCGCCGTCGACGCGGAAGAGCGCGCCGGTGGCGTAGGACGACTCGTCGCTCGCGAGGTACACCATGATGCCGGTGACGTCGTCCGGGGTCCCCGCCCGGCCGAGCGGCGTCCGCGACACGATCGCCGCCCGGGACTCGGGGTCGCCCGAGATCGTCTGGACGAGCGTGGTCTCGGTGTAGCCCGGCACGACGGTGTTGGCGCGGATGCCGTCACGGGCGTAGGCCATCGCGGTCGCCCGGACGAGCGCGTGGACGCCGCCCTTCGTGGACGAGTAGGCGGCGAAGTCGGCACCTTCGCCGTTCAGGCCGGTCGGCGACCCCGTCACGATGACGGACCCGCCGCCACCGGCCGCGAGCATCGCCCGGACGGCGTGCTTCACGGTGAGGAAGGTGCCCGTCAGGTTCACCGCGAGCGTGCGGTTCCAGGTCTCGAGCGAGACGTCGGCGACCTTGGCGTCATGGCCGAAGAGCTGCACGCCGGCGTTGGCGACGACGACGTCCGGCACGGCGCCGCGGGCGACCAGGGCCTCGAAGCCGGCCGCGACGCTCGACTCGTCCGCGATGTCCACGGTGAGCGCGATCGCCGAGTCGGCAGCGGCGGCAGCAGCAGCCGCGGCGTCGCGGTCCGCGTACACGACCCGCGCCCCCTCGGCCACGAACCGGTCCGCGATCGCCCGCCCGATCCCCGATCCGGCCCCGGTCACCAGGGCGGTCTTCCCGGTCAGTCGTCCGGCCATGCGTGTGCTCCGTCCTCGGGGCGGCAGTGCCCCCGTCCTCGGAGCGACGTCGCTCCTGGACACATCATTGCGCAACCGGTTGACCGACTGGTAGCAAAGGGACATGACCGACGACGGTGCGTGGGCGGACTCGACCGCCGAGGACGTGCTCGTTGTCGGACCGTGGCGTGTGACCCTCCGAGGCGCCGAGCTCGCCGACGCCCGCCACGACGGGGTGCCGGTGCTGCGCGGCATCCGGTTCGTCACCCGCGACCAGGACTGGCGCACCGCGGACGACACCGTCACCCGCCGGACGACCGACGCCGCCGCCGAGGCCGAAGCCGAAGCCGAAGCCGACGCGACCGACGAACACGGGCACGCGCGGGCCCGCGCCCGCGCCCGCATCGAGGTGACGAGCGCCTTCGACGACGCCGAGGTCCTCCACACCACCCTCGACCTCACGATCGACGACGACACCCTGCACGTCGATGCGACCGCCACCACGACGGCGCCGTTCCGCCGCAACCGCATCGGCCTGGTCGTCCTGCACCCGCCGACCCTCGCCGGCACCCCGTTCACGGTCCGACACCCGGCAGCACCCGCCACGTCGCACACGTTCCCGCTGTGGATCGCCCCGCACCAACCCGCGACCGACGTCGCCGGGTACGCGTGGACGACCGGCGGCACGGACTGCACGCTCGACCTCACCGGCGACGTGTTCGAGATGGAGGACCAGCGCAACTGGACCGACGCCTCGTTCAAGACCTACTCGACGCCGCTGGCCGAGCCCTTCCCCGTCGCGCTCGACGCCGGTGCCGTCGTCCACCAGGCGCTCAGACTGCGCGCGGTGCGACGACCGGGAGGCGCGCCCTCCCCCGCCCCGGACCTCGCCGCGCTCGACGGGCCGGCCCCGACCGCCGTGGTCACCC
>NZ_JAFEVQ010000064.1:0-1150 GCF_020882855.1 Curtobacterium sp. GD1
GTCCTCGGACGGCTCCCACGCCGTCCCTGCCTCGGCGTTCTGCCGGATCTGCTCCGGCTTCGTCGCCCCCGCGATGACGCTCGACAGCCCGGGCTGCGCCAGCAACCACGCGAAGGTCGCCTGCAGCATCGTGACGCCGCGCTCGTCGCAGAACCGCTGGAACTCCTCGAGGATCTCCCACGGCGCGTCCTGCAACAGCTGCGGCTTCGCCGTGGTGAGCCGCCCGTCCGAGGGCCCGCCGGCCTTCGTGTACTTGCCCGTCAGCAGGCCGTTGTACAGCGGGAAGTACGGCAGGAACCCGAGCGCGTACGCACGGACGGCCGGCAGCACCTCGTCCTCGACGCCCCGGGCGAGCGGGCTGTACTCGTTCTGCGCGGACACGAACGCCGTGGTGCCGGCGATGGAGGCGGTGAGCTCGGCCTCGGCGATCTGCCACCCCGCGAAGTTCGAGTGGCCGATGTAGCGGATCTTGCCCTCGCGGACGAGGTCGTCGAGCACGGACAGCGTCTCCTCGATCGAGGTCACGTCGTCCGGGCCGTGCATCTGGTAGAGGTCGATCCAGTCCGTCCCGAGGCGCTTGAGCGACGACTCGACCGCCAGCCGCACGTACCGCCGGGAGCCCCGCACGCCCCAGTCCGGCCCGTTCACCCCCTGCATGTCCATGCCGAACTTCGTGGCGAGGACGATCTCGTCGCGACGTCCCGCGATGGACCTGCCGAGGAGCTCCTCGGACAACCCGCGCCGGCCGCCGTAGACGTCCGCGGTGTCGAACAGGGTGACGCCGGCGTCGAGGGCCGCGTGGACGACGGCGTCCGTGCCCTCCTGCGTCTCGGTCAGCGTGCCGGGTCGGCCGAAGTTGTTGCAGCCGATGCCGACGGTGGAGACGACGAGCCCCGACGGCCCGAGAGGACGGTGTTCGATTCCGGTCATGCCCCGACCGTACCGGCGACCCCGGAACTGGGGCTGCGCCAGCCGCACGGGTTGCCGTTAGAACTGACGATGGATCAGCCTACGGAGGGAGCACCGCAGTGGCATCGCATCGCATGCCGGACGAGGACCGGCCGCGTCGCGCCGTCCCCGACTGGGTCACCGCTCCCCCCGAGGGCGCGGCAGACGGCCTGGAGGCGCGCCCTCGGGGGGAGCGGTGACC
>NZ_JAFEVQ010000065.1:0-1304 GCF_020882855.1 Curtobacterium sp. GD1
GGCTGGCCCGAGGTCGCAATACCTGCCGCCCACCCACGGGCCCGGCGGCAGTTCGTGCGACCCGGACGCCCCACCTGCGGCATGTCGCGCGACCTCGCGACGAACCCGCCAGCACACGCCGAGGTCGCAATACCTGCCGCCCACCCACGGGCCCGGCGGCAGTTCGTGCGACCCGGGCACCTCACCTGCGGCATGTCGCGCGACCTCGACCAGGTCACGCCCGTGGTCGAGCCGACGATCGCGCGACGAACGCCTGACGAAGCCGCTCGAAGAGGACCGCAGGACGGTCGACGTCCCCTCGATTCACATGGAGGACAAGCCATCCCTCCACGGTCATGGAGTTGTCCCGGCGCTGATCGTGCTCGAACGTCGCACGCTCGCGATGGTGGTCCCCGTCGTACTCCAGTGCGATCCGGAGCTCCGGCCAGCCCATGTCCACTCGCGCCAGGAACCGCCCTGCACGGTCGAACACCTCGATCTGGAGTTCCGGTTCAGGGAACCCCGCGTCCACGACCGCAAGACGCAGCCACGTCTCCATCGCTGACTCAGCCCCGACGCGGATGAGCTTGACGGCCGCACGTGCAACGGCGACGGAGCGCTGCCCGGGAAGGATCGTGGCGGCCAGGGCGTCGACCGTCGTCCGGTCTGGCCGTCCGACGAGGAAGTCTCCGACCGCCACGAGCTGTCGGACGCTCAGCAGCCCAGCGCACTCGCGCCACGCATGTTCCGGCCCGCTGACTCGTACGCCGGCCCGCAGCACCACGGCCGCCGCGGATCGACGTCGGTGTCCGACGACACCGGGCCGACGCATGAGCGGGCCGGCGCCGATCGTCGTGACGTGCAGGCTGCCCTCGAACTGGCGCGGGAGCGGAGCACCCCAGAGCTCGACAGCGGTCGTGTGACTGAGGTGTTGATCTGGGCGCATCACGAGTGCGAGCGCGGCGACGGGCGACATCAATGCAGCTGCCGACCGGACGCCGTGCACCGGGCGGGCGAGGTCCCGCCGGCGGAGTCGACCCGGATCGACCCCGGCCGCGAGTGCGTCGCAGACCCGGAAGCCGTTCGGATCGAGTTCGTCGGGGAGTGGAGACGGCCGAGGCATGGCGAGAGTGTGGCGGTGCGGTGCGAGCCGCGACCATCCTTCGAGCCGAACTGTGGAGAACGTGACGACCCGCGCCTCCTGTGCGTTGTGCGCTGGTCGCACAACACGCCGCGGGCGGGACGGTGAGGTCGCACGAGCTGCCGCCCGTCGCGCTCTTGGGCGGCAGCTCGTGCGACCTCACCGTCCCGCCCGCGGCGTGTTG
>NZ_JAFEVQ010000066.1:0-1108 GCF_020882855.1 Curtobacterium sp. GD1
GCCCCGTCTCATCCGTGAACAGCAACCGCTGGGAACGCCCGGCGGGTCAACGGAAGGAACGAACATGGCTGACACCACGACCACCACGACTGCTTCGGCTGCGACGGCTTCGGGGGTCGCTCGGAACACGGGCACCCACACCGGCGGCGTCACGGGCAAGACCACGATCGACGACACCGTCGTGTCGAAGGTCGCCGGGATCGCTGCGCGTGAGGTGAACGGGGTGCACTCCCTCGGCAACGGTGCGGCGCGTGCGATCGGTGCGATCCGTGACGCGATCGGGCAGCGTGACTTCGGGCAGGGCGTCAAGGTCGAGGTCGGCGAGAAGCAGGTCGCCGCGGACATCGTGATCGTCGCGGAGTACCCCGTCGCCCTGCAGCAGGTCGCTGACGGTGTCCGCGCCGGTGTTGCTCGTGCGTTGGAGCAGATCGTGGGCATGGAGGTCGCCGAGGTGAACGTGACCGTGCAGGACGTGTTCATCCCGGGTGACGACGACGACAAGGACGACGAGAAGAAGGAAGCGCGAGTCGCATGAGCAACACACTGATCGGAGCCCTCATCGGGGCGATCCTCGCCGTCGTGGCGTTGCAGTTCGGGTTCTGGGGCTTCGTGCTCGTGGTCGTGTTCGGTGCCGTCGGGGCTCTCGTGGCCGCGCTGGTCACCGGCCGCATCGACCGGGGTGCCCTCGCCGACGTGCTGACCGGACGCCGGAGCTCCCGGTGAACGCCGGCCCGGACGTCCCGGGCCGTGTCGAGATCACCGCTCGCGCACTGACCTCGCTGGCGCGGGCCGTCGCAGCCGAACGGCTCGGCGCCCCCGCCAAGCGGGTGCGCGTCGGTCTCGGCGACACCTCCGGCGCGCTCGCGCTCGACATCACCGGCCCCATCGCCGCGGGCGACGACATCGTCACCCGCACCGCCCGGGTCGCGGACGAGGTCAAGGGCCGTGTCGGGGAACTCACCGGCCGCCGCGTCGGTAGTGCCCACATCGAACTCACCGGGATCGTGCGCGAGCACCAGTCCCGGATCGCCTAGGAGGCCATCATGAGCAACGGTTCCGTCGAACGACGCATCCGTCGCCGGAGCGTGCACCGCTCCCGCTCGACCGC
>NZ_JAFEVQ010000067.1:0-498 GCF_020882855.1 Curtobacterium sp. GD1
TTCCGCAACGTCGAGATGACCTTCCCGAACGGCACCATCGCCCTGCAGGGCGTCGACCTCACCGTGGACCGCGGCCAGTTCGTCTCGGTCGTCGGCCCGTCCGGCTGCGGCAAGTCCACGCTGCTCCGCATCGCCTCCGGCCTCGAGACCGCGTCGGACGGCTCGGCCGGTGTCGCGGCCGACCGCATCGGCTACGTCTTCCAGGACGCCACGCTCCTGCCCTGGCGCACCGTGCAGGGCAACGTCGAGCTGCTCGCCGAGCTCGGACACGTGCCGAAGGCCGAGCGAGCCGCCAAGGCCGCCCACGCCATCGAGCTCGTCGGCCTGAACGGCTTCGAGACGAACCTGCCGAAGCAGCTGTCCGGCGGCATGCGGATGCGGGTCTCGCTCGCCCGGTCGCTCACCCTCGACCCGGAGCTCTTCCTGTTCGACGAGCCGTTCGGTGCCCTCGACGAGATCACCCGCGAACGCCTCAACGACGAGCTCCTCCGGCTCTTC
>NZ_JAFEVQ010000068.1:0-392 GCF_020882855.1 Curtobacterium sp. GD1
TTCCCGTGCCGCGACCCGCGACGAGGCGGCGGCCTCGGGCGAGATCGTCGTCGTCACGACCCCGCTCGCCGCGATCGAGACCATCCCGGCCGGCCCCCTCGAGGGCAAGGTCGTGATCGACACGAACAACTACTACCCGCAGCGCGACGGCCACGTCGAGGCGCTCGACTCCGAGACCACCACGACCGCGGAGCTCCTGCAGGACCACCTCCCCGGCGCCCGGGTCGTGAAGGCGTTCAACCACATCGGCGCCGCGGACCTCACCGGCCACGCCTCCGCTGCGGGCACCCCGGACCGTCGCGCGCTCGTGGTGGCCGGGGACGACGCCGAGGCCAAGCGGGTCGTGTCGGACCTCATCGACCAGTTCGGGTTCGACGTCGTGGACGCCGGGC
>NZ_JAFEVQ010000069.1:0-250 GCF_020882855.1 Curtobacterium sp. GD1
GACGGCGTCGTCGAGCTGTGGAACCGGGCGAGCGGCGAACGCCGCGACGTGCCGGTCGCCGAGCTACTCGAGGCGGTCCGCGCGATCTAGCGGGTCACGTCCTCGACGTGACGACACGGCGGACGGGTCCGTCACCCGCAGTGCGGTAGTCTGGTCGCCGACTTCCGCGCGGTTCCATCCGCGGGAGCGACTCATCTGAATACGGAGGCCCTCGGTGAAGATCGATCTCGCAGTCCTGCGACTCATGGAG
>NZ_JAFEVQ010000070.1:0-246 GCF_020882855.1 Curtobacterium sp. GD1
GGCCGGCAAGGAGACGATCGAGTTCGACGCGGTCGTCCGCATCGACACCCCGGGTGAGGCGGACTACTACCGCAACGGCGGCATCCTGCAGTACGTGCTGCGGTCGCTCGTCTGACGCACCCGTCCGTTGTCGGGTCACGCGCATAGAGTGGGCCGACAGCCCCACGAAAGGAGCGCCCGTGAGTCTGCTCTCGAGCATCACGTCGCCGCGCGACCTGAAGCGTCTCTCCGACGCGCAGATGACGG
>NZ_JAFEVQ010000071.1:0-218 GCF_020882855.1 Curtobacterium sp. GD1
GTGAGGATGTAGAGGAACGTCCCGCGCTGCATCGAGCCGAACTTGGCCGTCAGCTTCTTGCGGAACGACAGCCAGAGCACGATGCAGTCGAGCACGAAGAGCGCCACGAACGCCCACACGAGCAGCAGCGAGTACGACGCGATCACGGTCTGCGACGCGGCGAACCCGACGATGAGGAACAGCACGAGCACCGGCATCATGATCTCGCCGACGTTCCA